>NZ_JBKVXZ010000004.1:64060-146568 GCF_046973065.1 Flintibacter sp.
GCAACTATTTTCAGAAAGTTATCATCTGCGGGCAGGATTTTATCTTTGTATTGCGGTCCAGATTTTGATATGCCTGCCATAGAAAAAACCGCCTGCATCTCTGCAGACGGTTCCGGTGACAAATCGTTTCTCCCTATGGAGAAGATTGTCTCTATTCGTTTGTTTCGTCGTCCTGCACATCTCCAAAGAGGATGCGAAGATAATCCCGGCGGCCGTAGAGCACACGATCCACATAGACATCGTTGTCAAGAACTCGGTAAAAAGTGAGGTAACTGCCGGTCACCAGGAAACGATAGTCACTCTCGACATCGGCAATCGAGGACAGGGACGCGCCAATCAGACTGTGCTCCCGCAATCTGCGGATGTCCTTTGTGATGTTCCGTACCGTGGAGATCGCTGCGCTGGGATTTTCCAAATTCTTTGCGATATAGGACTTGATCCCGTCCAAATCAGCCTGCGCCTCGTCGGATAAATGCAGGTTATTCATCTGCGATTCCGAGATGTTTTTCTACGGCCTCCAGCGTCAACCAGCCCTTTTCCTCCCCGGACTTGCGGCCCTTGGCCAGCTCGTTCATCAGCCGGAGGGTGGCCTGTGTCCGCTCATAGTCCTGCATGTCCACGATGGCGTAGCGGCCCCGGCCATTCTTCGTCAGAAAAACCGGAGCGCCAACTGCCACGTCATGCAGAACCTCCGTGTAATTACGCAGATCAGAGATGGGTTTGATGTTCGGCATGGTATTCAGCCCCTTTCTTGCCCTTAGTATACCTCGATCTGCTGTAAAATTCAACAGCATTTTTTACTGCGGTTTCGTTGGCGATTGCTACCACCCCATGGTCATGCCGCCCATGTCCTGCCGGGGAGTTTCCTCATGGTCATCCGGCTTGTGGCCCATGGCGATCTTCTTTTCCTGGATCTTCCGCCGCAGCTTTCGGTCCACCCGCTGTCCCACCGGGGCGGCGGGCGGCACCGAGTTGTCACGAAAGATCTGACTCAGATGGTGGAGCAGTCGGGTGGCCGCCAGGAACACATTGGGCCTGCGCACCTGATCGAAGTGCTCCAGAAAGAAGTCGGCGTACTCATTTCCCTGTTCCGCCGATTCATAGAAATACGCCCAGGCCCGCTCCCGATCCTGTTTGACGCCCTGCCCAGTGAGGTACAGTTTTCCAAGAGCGTACTGGGCGTACTGGTTTCCATGTTCGGCGGAGTCGGTGAGATAGGCCACCGCCTTTTGCACGTCTTTCGGAACATCTTTCCCCTCCAGATACAGCTTTCCCAGGCGGTAGGCGGCGCAGGTGTTCTCCTGCGCCGCCGCTTTTCCATACCAGGATACCGCCTCATTCGTTCGATTTTGGCCTTGCAGGAACTTTCCCAGTGCGTATTGGGCGAAGTCATATCCCGCGTCCGCCGCCCGCTGAAACCACAGTTCCGCCTGCTCGTCATCGGGGAGAACGCCCCGACCATCCCGCCAGCACTTGCCCAGCTGGTAGGCGGCCAGGGGGAAACCTCTCTGCCAGAGTTGTTCCAGCACCTGTACCTGCTCCGCTTTTTCCTCCTCTGGATTTTCGTACTCCTCCAGCACCTCCTTGGCGCTCTGGTAGACCTCGGCCATCCGCCAGCTGGAGTTCCAGGCGAAGCACACCGCATCCTGATCCTCGTCCACTTCATCTTTCATGCTGGCATCCTCGAAGGTAAATGTGCCAAGCCGGAGCCGCTCCGCCTCCCGGATGACCATATTCTTGATGGCTTTGAATTCTTCTTGCTGTGAGAGCGGCAGGTATTCTCTGGGTGAATCCTTGTAGTAACGCTCCAGCTCATCTCGAAGCTGATTCCACTGCTCATAGCACTGGGCCACCTCCGGGATCTTGGCCAACTCATCCACGATGGCGTCCACCTGGGCCTTCACCGGCTTTTTCAGGTAGCCGTAGACCTTTTTCCCTTTGTGGCACTCCAGCATCCCGGCCAGCGTCTCCATCTGCTCCATGATAATCGAACTGTGGCACAGGCCCGTCTCCATCTCCCGGATGAGCCGCCCCATGGCCTCCGTCGCCGCGTCCCGCACTTGGCTGTAGGACAGATCTTTTTGCTGATACAGGGACAGCAGCTCGTCCCGGAAGATCTCATTGGACAGCTGGGAGCGCATCTTCTCGATACCCTTTTCTGTTAGAAATCCTTGCTTTGGGTCCGCCGACCAGACCATCATGTGGATGTGGGGATGGTGTTTCTCATCGTGGAAGGCGGCACACCAACGAAAATTGCTTGGCGGAATTTTCATCGCTGTCGCCAATTCTGCTTGATGAGCCAGCAATAACCTGCGCCAGCTCTCACCGTTTTCATAGCCCAGCCGGTGGGCATCCTCCCGTTTCAGAGAGTAGACAAAGGTCCACACCGGTCCGGTATGTCCGTTGATCTCCTCCATGGTTTTCTCCAGATCGGCGGGACCGTCGGCGGAGAACAGTCCGTGGGAGCGGGGACGCTGGGCCATATATTCCAGGTATCCGCCGCCGTCATGGGAGGGGGGCGGAGCCTCGATCAGCTCCACACCCTCCCGGGTGGCGATGTACTCGGCGTAGTGACTGCCGCCGTTTCCCGGCTTGATGTAGCCCGACTTCTGGATTAGTCCCGGCATCACTCAGCCCCCTTTTGGTAACGGACCGTGTCTTCGAAACTGATCTCACCGTTGGTCTCCTTTACCTCTTTGACACAGCGGACGCGGGCCTTTCGCAGCTGATCCGGGTCAATCTCTATGTCGGCGGCCAGGATATTCCCCATGAGGTTTTGATCCACCGACAGCTTGAACAGCAGGTGTCCCATCCGTTTACCGAATGCATTCAGCTTGCCTTCCAGCACATCGGCGAGGACCCGGGGCAGGTAAGCATCGGCAGACTCCGCGTCAAGGTAACCGGAATAGAACCGAATGGCCTTCTCAATAAATTCGTTTCTGGTGGAGCAGTTATCTCGCCGGTAGCGCGATTCCACCTCGGTCCAGGCGGATTCACTGAGCCAGACGGAATGTTTCTTATTTTCCTTTTTCAAATTCAAAATCCTCTCCTTATTGCATCAGCGCCGCCCGAAAGCCTGTCACAGCGTGGATTCAGGCGGCTTTTGAGAAAAAACAGCGCCAATCTCAAATCAGGTTGGTCGGAACAGCGCCAACTCCAACCCCTGAAACCGCCCGCACTGCGGGCGGAAGTGACCGCCCAGGCGCCATAAAAGCGCCAGGGCTTTCTCCTGCTTTTCCTTTCGTCTTCCGTAAATCAGTTACGGGGCGGCAAATTCCCCGGATAGGCCTCCTCCACAGCGGTGGAACAACGGGCCAAATCCGCCCCGAAACCGCCGGGAGGGGCAGAGTCTCTGCCCCTCCCGAAATCGAGGCGCACAGCCCCTCACAGGCCGTTACACGGGGAGAGCTGCTTGCTGCAGGGGACGGCGTACTGCGGCAGAAAAATCCGGCAGTATTCCTCTGGCCCGGACACCAGATGCCGGTGCATCATCTCCCCGCACTGAAACATCTGGAACACCGCATTTCGATAGCAGGCCTTGATTTCCTCACGGCACTCCTTCGCAAAGATTCTTTGTTCATCTGTCAGGGTTCCACGGTTCTCATCGCAGAGGAACAGGGCCACCCCGTCTTCGTCGATAGGTTCCTCGTGCGTACGGTTCCACCGGTTGACAATGTACCGCCGCATGTCTATGGTGCGCCGTGCTGACAGAGACGGGTCCTGCTCGATCAGGCAGTCGATCATCTGCATCAGCATCCGGATGCACACTCCTTTCTCTTCAGCGCTGCCATGCGTTGTTCCGCTCTCTGTCGTTCCAGCGCCAGGTCAGCTACGTGGAGCTGCCGCTCATAGAACTGTTCAATGGACATCTGGATGGGCAGGATGTAGTAACGCAGACAGCCGTTGAGGGTGCGGCCGTCCCGGGTGGTGACGGTGGTGCGCTCCGTCCGGATCAGACCCCGTTCCTCCAGCTCGGTCACATACTTGCGCACCGTGTTGACGCTCATCCCCACAGCCTCTCCGATGATCCGGTAGCTGGCCACGCACTGATAGGTCTTCCGGTCCTCACGGTGGAGGAGAAATCCGTAGACTGCAATCGCCCCAGCAGACAGTCCCAGGGAGAAGATCTCGTTGGGGAGGGGGAAGTAGTTCTTGATAGGGTCCCGCTTGGGCCAGTGCTGTTTTCTCATTTCGTACCTCCCGACTGTCCCTCCGCCCACTGGATGAACTTCTCTTTCGGAACTACCATACGGCTCCCCACCCGCAGCGTGGGGAAACCGGGATCGTTGAGCAGCTCGTAGGCGGTGGAGATGGACACGCCCAGTACCTGCGCCACCATCTTGGCGTTGAGGAACAGAGGCAGGTCGTCGTAGGATTTGTAGACAGACAGTTTCAATGTTTAGTACCTCCGGTGTTCAAATTCAGAGAAAAAATTTCTTGCGTTTCGGAGGTCTCTCTGTTAAACTGGGACACAGATCAGGCTGTGTTTTCCGAAACGCGGCAGGCCGCTGAACTGTTGCAGCAGTTCAGCGGTTTTTTTACAGGGTCTGTCTTTTTCTTTTCTGTCTTTCTGGGTTTGGCCATACACCATACCTGTTCCTGCCCTGCGGCCTTGTTTGACCAACACAGCGTTTTCTTCCCCTTGGCACGCTCAATTGTCGGTGCTCTGCGACAACGTCCTGGCGTTACTTCCCCGTGGAGTATCGTCTCTGGTGATGGGTATTCATTTTTCAAGGTGCCGTTCCGAATGTTGGGGACCAATTCCCCGTTGACAACCGGATTTGCGGGTGTTAGACTATTGTAAGATTATTTTGACAGTCCCCTGTGAGAGTATTGTAGCATGTGAACCTACCCCCTTGTCAAGACTATTTTATAAATTTTTTACGATTGTCTATTTTGGAGGGCGCCGACATGTGGTATGCCAAGATGTACTTCTCTGAGAAAAAAGAGGTTTTCCAATTTGATAGCTACGGGGTCCAGGGCGTTCCCTCGACCTACAAGGAACTCCCGTTCCTGGAGAGCCTGCTGTCTTTTCTGGAAATGGACTGCGACGAATTGACTCCATCGCTCCGTAGGATCGCAGAGAGCTGGGAGCGTCTGTTTCAAGATGGAGGCCGGGAGGCTGGCACAGCCACCATGGTGGAGCTGGGCCAACTGAAGAGCTGGCACATCTATCTGGAACTTCTGTATGTGCGCTGGTATGACCGCTTCTCCCGGATAGGTGCGGATATCCCGGTCAGCGAACAGGAGGACCGGCAGATGCTGGAGGAACTGCGGAGCCTTCCAGAGCAGCTCCCGCTGTATCAGCGGCAGGTGCAACGGTTCTTTGACCTGGTACTGGATGTGGATCAGGCGGGGCGTGACCCGCAGAAGCAGGCGGCGGCACACTATCTCTACGACGCTCCCAAGGACCCGGAGTTGTTTGTGTTCCACCCCATTCCCCTCAGCTTTGAGCCGGTGGAGCTGGGCCGATGCTCGTCGGTCCTGTATCCCCTCCATATTTCGGACATGATCGACTACTCCCTGCGCAGCTGTGTGGAGCGCGGGATCACCGTCCGGCGGTGCAAGAACTGCGGCCGCTGGTTCCCACAGACCGGCCGAGTCAGTGCGGAGTACTGTGAGCGCCCAGTGGCCTCCGGCCAGCAGACCTGCCGGGAGGCCGGGGCCTTTCAGCAGTGGACCAAAAAGCAGTCCGATGATCCGGTGTTCAAGGCCTACCGGAAGGAGTACAAGAAGCGCTTCGCCTGGATCAAGGCCGGCCGTATTACCGACGAGCAGTTCTATGCCTGGAGCGAACAGGCCAGAGAGATGAAAAAGAAATGCGACCGGGAGGTCATCACCCTGGACGAGTTCAAGGACTGGCTGGGGAAGCCGTGAGGACAAATCGGCAGAAAATGAGCAACGGGACGCGCCCAAAGGCGCGTCCCGTGTATTCTTTGTATCGGCGATGCAGTTTTTGCAGGGGGTACATGTGTTTAGGCTCCCTATTTCCGGGGCTATGACTCCGTCTCATAGGGCCAGGTGTTGATACCGCCGAATTCGTAGATGTTGGTGTAGCCCAATTCCGCCAAGGCAGAGGATGCCGTCTTGCTGCGGTTCCCGCTGCGGCAGTAGACCAGAACAGTGGAATCCTTTTCGGGGATCACCTCAGCGGCGGTATCCTCGTCGATGCTCCCCACCGGCAGCAAGACCGCGCCGGGGATGTGGCCGCTGTCGTACTCGTCCTGCTCCCGCACATCCAGGATGATGACTTCCTGGGTGTCCATCATCTCTTTGGCCTCCTCCTGGGTGATCTGCTGGTAGCCGGCGGCGGCATTCCCACCGCATCCGGCCAACAGCAGTAGCGAAAGCAGCAAAGGTAAGATTCGCTTCATTTCAGTTCCTCCAGAAGTCCGGCAGCAAAGGCCTTGTGGCCCTGCTCCGTGAAGTGTACGCCGTCATAGGACAGTGGGATATCCCATTTCCCAGCGTCGGCAAAGCGGATGCCCATTCGCTCCGCCAGGGTTTGACAGAGCCGGGCAAAAGTGCGGGAGTCATCAATGAGCTGCGGACTGGGCACCCACTCGCCCAGAGCCATCGGCGGCGGAGCGATTAGCAGGACCTTGCTTCGGTCTAACGGGACAGCGGCGAGAAATCGCCCCAATCTCTCAGCCGCCTGCTCCGGGCTGCAGCCCTGGAGCAGGTCGTTGGTCCCCAGCATGACGATCAGCAGATCTGTGTCAGCAGGGAAGTCGGGATCTGCAGACGGAATCTCCCGGCCATTCTGGCCCATGTTATAGAACGTCCAGCCGGTCTCTGTAGCCAGGATGTCCACCCACCGGCAGTCCGCGTCGTAGCGTCCACCGAAATAGCCCCGTGGGTCGTAGCCGTAGGTGTTGGAGTCGCCAAGGCAGATGACGTTCATCGTCCATTTTTCCTTTCCCTGCAGATGATATGTTTTAGATAGTTTGGATGTGTTTTATTCAGCATCCAAGGTCACTTGATGGTTTTTAGTTTTCTCAGAATTACTTCATCTGCTGGGCAGAAATCATATCCGTCGATTTCATCTACTTTGATCCAGCGGATATCATTATGCTCCAGCTTTTGGGGAGTCCCTTCGCGAATAGACGCATTAAACAAGGTCAGATGGACAGTCAGATCTGGATACTCGTGGACCACATCCATGAATACATTTCCCACATCCAGTTTGATAGCAAGTTCCTCTTGGCATTCGCGGATGAGCGCTTGCTCTTTTGTTTCACCTGGCTCCACCTTGCCGCCCACAAACTCCCATAGCAGCCCTCGAGCTTTATTAGCCGGGCGCTGGCAAATCATGAATTTGTTCTGATCCCAGATCAGAGCTGCAACTACTTCAACCATTCGCTTCACCTATTCCGTCATCAAGCAGGCACCCATATAACCCTGCGGATTTTCAGCACTTACATATTCAGTATATCTATATTCATAATGCTGGACAAGCATTTTTTCCTATTTACTTTTTCGGGTAGATTTAGTTATCACTAAATCTACCCGAAAATTTATTGTAATTTGAGAGTAACTAATGAATTAATCGGGAAACAAATATTTATAATCAAAAAATTGCATTCTTGAACGACGGGTGGTATAATCAAAAAATAGTATAAAAGCAAGAAAAGCGTTGAGATTCAGGAGGAAATTATGGTAATTTCGCCCATATATATCACAATAGGTCGGATGTTTGAGCAAAATTTCCTTTTTGAGGTTCCAAAATACCAGCGGTATTATGCTTGGGAGTCCGAACAGGTTAGCGATTTTATAAAGGATTTGGATGGAATTTTAGCTGATTCTGAAAAAGATCATTTCTTTGGAGGAATTGTTTGTGTCTCCAAAAAGGTTGATGGATCTACCCGCCAACAAAAAGAATTAATTGATGGTCAGCAGCGTCTTACCACCTCAATCCTTCTTATAATTAGCATCATTAGAAAGTACGAAGAATTGTTATCCAGTGGAACATTATCAAAAGATGATGTGGAGATTATAAAATCTCGTATAGCAAAGCTTGAGGAAAAATATATTAATTATAACGACGAAATCAATCGTAAACCCTTAACTGTACACAAACTTGTGTTATCACTGGCGGATAAAGATTTTTTTGAAGGAATTCTCAACAATAGAGTTGTAACACCAACCAGAGATTCTCACGATAAAATTAAGAAAGCGAATCAGCTTTTGGGGAATTTTGTAAAAGAAAAGCTTGATCAATGTGCAGTCGATACAGAAAAAATCGATATGCTTGCTAAAATTGAACATGCACTACAATCTAACTGTACTGTAATATTTATGGACTGCGATTCCAGAGATTCGGCATATAAACTCTTTCAAGTTTTAAATGATCGTGGCGCAGGTTTAAATGAAGGGGATTTGTTAAAGTCAAAAACTTTGGAAGTTCTCGAACATTTCCCTGAAGAACAAGAACAGGTGCAAAAATGTTGGGATGAGATATTAGAAGAGGAGCCCTCAAAGGTTGAAAGTTTTTTGCGAACTTATTATGCTTCTTGCTGTGGAAAGCGTGCCGGGAGAGCATCGCTGTATGATGACTTTTTAGCGGCATTTTTTCCGGGACCGTTTGATGGTGTGCTACCGCAGTCAAAAGATGAAGCCAACGGGTTATTGACTAAAGTACAAGACCTTCTTGCTGAAATTCGGATTTACAGAAAAATTACTGCGGGAGAATGGCCATATCCCGAAGAACAGTCAGTTACAGGATGGGATAGAAATCGCCTTCAAGTTTTGGTAACATTTCTGTCATATGATATCACATTACCTCTTTTATTGGCTGCCACAAAATTAAAACAGAAAAAATACGCCGACTTAGTTCACATGCTTGAAAAGTTTATGTTTAGATATAAAACGATTTGCAATAACCCCCACCAAGTGTTAAGTGAACTGTATAACAAGGAAGCAAAAAAGATTCGGCATGATCCTCAAAATTATTCACTGTCAGGTTTATCGAGTACACTAAAAAAAATGCTTGAAGAAAAGGCAAACGATGAAAGGTTTAAAGTAGGACTTAAAGATCTCACATATCAACCGTCTGGCGGAAATAAATCTTTAAGGTATTTCTTTAGCACTTTATGCGATTATAACAGATGGCATGAAGAAGGAGAAAACGGGAAGCCATATGCAAATAAAGAGCACATAATTAACTATGATAATGTAACGATTGAACATATCGATTCTCAACATGCACAAGGCGGGAATACTCTTCCACAAGACAGCATAAACAAATTAAAAAACCTTACAATCCTTTCAAGAGAGGATAATGGTAGTAGAGTTGGCAACAAACCATTTGCAGAGAAAAAAGAAACATATGAGAAGTCCTGTTATAAAATTAATCAAAATTTGGCCAAGCATGATACATGGCAACTTCCCGACGCAGATGATTGGGAAAACTATTTAATCACTTTTGGATGCAAAATTTTTGTTGTCAAATAAAAAGAAACCGCCGCAAAGGAAGCCTTTGCGGCGGTTTCTTTTGAATGCTTGTTGATGTAATCATTCCAGATATGCGCTTGGATCAAAATCCTCATCGCTATTTTCATAGTCAGTACGCAAAATTGCAATACCGGAGTCGGCGTACTCATTCATGCGTTTTAAAAGGTCACTTCCATTATTGATTTCAGGACAAAGGTGAGCAACCAATCCCTTAGCTACTGCAAAATTATCTTTGTCCACATTTCCAACCAAGCAAATGTCCAGATTTTTCGTCGCAGAATCAGGAGCAGCACCAGCTCTTAGTGCAACCATAATTGCAAATGTGTATAGCTGATATTTGGTTGAGAAAATGTTTTTTTCATCTACCAGGAGATCATAGAAACGCCGATTTTCAGATGTGGTTCGAATATGGGTAGAAGGATTTATTGAAAAGAATTCTTGTTCAGCCATTTTCAATATACCTCCTTGCTTGCAATTACCGTCTTGGGCCAGGTTTGATCACTATGATTTTCCAGCTTGTACACAGTCTTGACATAAGGTTTTAGCTCATTTTGATACTTCTCGGTCAGATCACCGGTAGAGACCATAAAGATCACCTGCTTGCCCATATGTGGCAAGAAACGAGTAATTGCAGCACGATGTTCATCCGAAAACAGACCAAGGGGGTTATCAATAATAACCGGTGCGGCAAAGTTGGAAGAGCGATTTAGGCCAGCAATGTAAGAAAGGCTAATCACCTTAGACTGACCGGTTGAAGGGTTCAGCGTGCGGCCAGGCTCAATTTGATAGGTTTCTCCATTTGTAAGTTCGAGCAACAGGCTGTAGTCTTTCGAAATCTTAATGCCTTTGTACTTTTGGGGAGCGTTAGTAATTTGCAGAAAAACTTCAGTAGCATACTTTTCCACAGAAGCACGTTTTTCCTCCAGAAGACGATTGCGATACTCGCTGAAGACCTTTTCCAACGCAATGGTATTTTCTAATTTCTTCTGGCATAAAGCCCCTTCTTTGTCGAGCTGGCTGAGTTCCGCAAGTTTTTCCTCCAACCGGGCAAGCTTTTCTTGGTCTTGCTCTAATAAAACCTGCGTCCGTGTGCGGCGGGTTTCTGCCTCCTGCTTCTTGGCCTCTGTGTTGGCGATGTTCTGGATAATGCGTTCACCTGCTTCTTCATTAAAAGAACCAATATCTTTTCGCAGGTGCTCAAATTCTTCCCTTTTGGCAGAACGTTCCTTATCTTTTTTCCAAATCTCCTCGCTCAGAGAAAAGTAAGCAGCACGTGTCTGAAATCCGTGTGGTTGGTATTGCGCGCAGGAATTAAACAGGGCACGACGCTCTTTTTCAATGAGAATGTCATCGTCTGTAATCAGATGATCGCGAATGAATGCCTGAATCTTTTCTTTGTGGGAATCCGTCATTTCTTCGCCGCATACGCAGACAGGCTGCTCCATAAGCCGAACAAGGTACTCTTTCACCGGCTCAGTGATGTGATATTCAGCCGATTCAGCATATGTATCCTGCTGCATTTTGGCAAAAATGGAAGCTGCCAACATAAGTGTAGCGTTCTTTTGAAAACATTCCGATTGTTCATTTTTGACACGTTTCAAGTCTTCCGTAAGTTCCTTGATTTCTTCAGACAATCTCTGCTTTTGGGTGACCTTTTCGGAAATTTCTTTGAAATCCTTCAGCTTATCTTCATCCTTTTGTATCTGCTCATTGGCAGCATTTATTTCTCGCTCATACTGATCCAACAGAGCTTCCTGCTCGGCAACTTTCTGGTCCGCTTCTTCCTTTTGCTGCAAAATATCCTGATACTTGTTTTGGGTCTGAATCCAAGCATCCCGGTTTTTCTCAAAATCCTTTTTTAGTAAGCGAAGATCTTCTACGGCGTTGTCAATTTCTTTAATGCCAAGCACACGAGCAATGGCATCTTTATATTGACTTCCACTGGCTGTACTGTAGTCGTTGATTTTTTCGCCGTCAAAGAAGAAATACTGTGAGGCATCTTCATGCACAAGGGAATTGATAAAATCAGCTTTCTCATCTTCGTCGCTGCTTAGCGGAACACCATTTTTGATCAACTCCAGCATGCATTTGAAGTCTTTACTGCTTGGGGTGGCGTCCAGTTTCCCACGCAAGTCAATGGAACGAGAGATCTCAATCTTATCCTTTCCGTTCTCAACAAACAAAGAAACCTCAGCATGATAGGATTTCTCTGATTGTGCGTTTACATTGATGAGATCTTTGAGATTATCGCTGTCTTTAGGCCCATACAGACAGAATAGAACTGCTGAAAAAAAGCAAGATTTTCCCACATCATTATCAGCATAAAGGATGCTGATGTTCCGTTCGCCCTCCGTAGGAAAATCAAAGATACTCTCCCCGTAATAGGCGCGGTAGTTATTTATACGGAGTGAATTGAAAATCATTGATCCGAATCCTCCTGTTCACTCATCTCAGCAATAATCTGTCTGATAGGCCCACGAGTATGACGGCTTTTTTGATACACATGGTCTTTCTCCACCTGGAGAATTTTCTCTACAACACCGGCATCAATATGATGTTCTTCAGCAACTTTAACAAGTAATAGATCCATCGTTTGGCCGACCTCCTTAAAAATCATACGGATTTAGCCTCCGCTGAGATAAAAACTGATCAAGTTTTTGACGTTCTTGAATTCCATTGATGGCATCTTCTACCATTAAGTTGATTCGCCGATATTGTGCGTCAATCATGGACAATGCCAGACGGCGCTCATCATCATTGGTTCGGGCAGAAAGGATAGGATAGACCAGATAGTCGTAAATCCAGGCAGATGTTTTTCCAGGGGCGACACGAAGAACACGGCCTCTGCGTTGAATAAACTGACGTTCGGAGGTCGAAGAACTGATGAACACAGCAACATCACAAGCAGGGATATCGATACCTTCATCTAAACATCCGACGGCCAGTAAAATTTTACGGATTCCCTGCCGAAATTCCTTCAGGATCGTTGGACGTTCTTTTTGTGCGTCCAACTCACCAGTATATTTGAAATAGTATTTGCCCATGTGGTCTAACGCTTGTCCAATTTCAGCCAAATGGTGCAAGTCATCCCCGTAAATAAGAACACGTGCAGTAGGAGGGATTTCATCAAAGATTGTCTGCAGAGTTTGCGCCTTTTGATCGTTTTTCTTGAGTAGTTTGGCACGATCGCGGTAACGGCCTTCTATGCGCTGGCGCAATCGGAGTTGCTCCTTTTCGTTGTCCTCCTGTTCCAGTGTGTGCTGGAGCTGTACGATTTCCCTTGAAAATGTTTTATACAATTCCCAGTCATCTTCCGGCATCGCACAGGGGAGAATCCTGTATTGGTATTCTACCAAGTAGTGCTCACGTTGTGCATCCTTGATTGAGAATTCAAAAGTGTTTTGATGATAGAAATCTAAAATCTTTTCGGATCCGATCTCATCAAAGTTCCGGCGTGGAGTAGCACTAAGTCCAATGCGGTATGCCGGATTCAATTCCATAAGGCACTGAGATTTTGGAGCACCCATATTGTGGACTTCATCGCAGATCATAGCAAATTGTTCCGTTTTGGCCAATTTCCACTTTGCCATGTAGTAATCACCCTGCGCAGAGTCATAGGTTGAAATGACCACTACTTGTTCCGGAAAACGTGCTTGCGTTAGGGATTTCAGTAGTTCCTTGTGTCCACGATAAGGAGACCCGCACTTAATAATAGGTGTGTCAGGATAAAACAAGTGAACATCTGCTTCCCATTGTTCTACCAGTTCCAGGCTGGGAACGCAGATTAGGAGGAGTTTCCAGGTATCAATTTGGCTAATTGCATACATAGCCGCTTTGGTTTTACCAGAACCAGTTGCCATCATAAAAAGGCAGGAAAAGTTCTTTTGTAAAAAAGCGTTTTTAGCATCCTCCTGGCAGGAACGCGGTTTGAAGTTGGGGTGGATTCCGGCAGATATGCGATAAATGTAATCGACGGGATGCTCCGGAGCATTTTGAATCAACTTCAGACGAGATGCTTTAGGAAAGTCAAATGTTACAATATTTCCGGCGGTTCCATCCCATAACTTTTCAAAGCGTTGGATTTTCTGTTCTACCCGAGATTGTAATACCGGAATCCAATTTTGAGAGACCTCGAAAGATTCCTCATTATTGATCCATCCTCCAAGTGTTTCGTTTACAGAGCCTAAGAAGGAAACTGCATTTTCATCTGCGTCCTTAAAAATACCAAATTTTTCGTGAAATAATCGATATGCGCCTGGAGTATTTGGATCCTTACGAAGGCATACTTTAATGTCCAACCGATTGTTTTTGATAAGCCAACAGAGATTCTTAATGTTGGCAATATTTAGATCAATAAGTTCCTGGGTAGCTGGAGCAATTTTGTCCTCTAACAGTTGGCGGATATCATAACCGAGGGCAATTTGGTGTTCATCTTCCGGGCTTACATTCACACTGCAGACAATGCGCATCCGCCCGCCGTGTTGAATAAAGGGATACAAACCATTGGTGATGTAGCAAAAGATGGAAGAATGAAAATAGCCGACGGCGCGGCAATATTCAATGCTTTCTTCCATGCAGGGAACATAGAATTCTTTGATCAAATCATTTTCCCCGCTCCAGTAAGTGTCTTGGAATGACACTGTACGTAAACTCATGCCATCATCCCCTTTCGGAAAATTATATCAGGATAGCTCTTTCAGGAAAGCTTCCACTTGATCAATGGTGTTTTCCGCAGACAACGAAATGCGCAAAACCCTGGACACAGCATCTCCCTTACCAATGGCCTGTAAAACATGGGAAGGCATACCCGCAGTACAGGCAGACCCAGTAGAAACTGCAAATTTTGCACTAATGCGCTTCACAAAACGCTCGTTGTCAAAATCGTCCAGGTTTACAATCAAGCTTATAACACCTGGAAGATGATGTTCCGAGTCTCCCAAAAGTTCCAGGTGTTCGTTGGATGCAATAATCTTTTTGGCTGTCTGTTCCAGTTTCTGAATGCAGGCAATTTGTCGCTGTTCGTTTGCAATGGCCAACTCGGCAGCTTTTCCAAAGCCAACAATGTTGTGAACCGCCAATGTGCCGGCACGCAGACCGTGCTCCTGCTCACCGCCGTGCATAAAAGCACTCATTGGAGGAAGGCCATAATCATCTCCCCGAATATAAGCGGCCCCCACGCCCTTTGGCCCGTGGAACTTGTGAGCGGATAGAGAAAGAAAATCCACCTTTGTTTGGTCAACATTGATGGGCAGTTTTCCAGCTATTTGCGTGGCATCGGCATGAAGCAACACGTGATGCTTGTGTGCAACGGTAACCAAAGCGTCCATATCGTTTAGGGAACCAATTTCGTTGTTCGCCCATATAAAGGATGCTAAGGTGGTTGTGGGACGTATAGCCTTTTCAAAGGACTCTGGTGTCACCTGGCCATACTTGTTTACATCCAAGAAGGTGACCTCATAACCGCGATCTACTTTGGGGACTTTGCCAAACAGCGAAAAAGTTGCATCCTGGTTAGAATAAATGTCACCGTTCAAAAAGCGGCAGGTGTTTAATGTGGCATGGTGCTCCACTTTGGATGTAATAATATGGTTGCCTTTTTTTTCGTAGTATTTTTTGTAGTCTGCCACACCTTTGATAATCATATTGCTACTCTCTGTGGAACCACAGGTGAAAATAATTTCTTCCGGTTTGGCATGAATTAACTTAGCAACCCACTCCCGGCTGTTTTCCACAGCATCAGCAGCATGGGCGGCAAGCAGATAATACTTGCTGGAGGGATTCCCATACTCTTCTTGTAGGTAAGGGCGCATTGCCTCAAACACTTCCTGAGCGATAGGAGATGTGGCACTATTGTCTAAATAAATCATACGGTATCTCCAACCCCAAAGGTTTCCAGCACATATTTATCCAGGTCGCCGGCGTGCTTATAGCGGGATTCCAGAATTATCGCCCCACGATCTATATGTGCTTTGATATATTTGGGAAAGTATTCCTCGTTGCTTAAATGACGGCCTTCTGCCTGCTCAATTAGAACTTTGAAGTAATCGTCATATTCCCCGGTAATCGTTTGACGATTTAGCTCAAGTCCCTCGTTGTCACTACTGAACGATGTGACTTTGCCTTGCTCTTTTAAAGACCAGGCAATCGCATGCTTGACCAGCGTGTACGGCTTTAAGGAGGTACTTTTCCCAATCTCTGCAAAAATTTGCTGCGTTTTTTGGGAAGTTTTTAGTTTGAAAATCATACCTTTGTCTCCTTAAAATAACCTGGTTTTACGGAGGTGCATCCCTGTTCCACATTGTACTCAAGGAGATACTCATGAGCAATGTGCGACTGGATGATTTCACGATATGAGCCCACCACCTCTTCGTCGGTGGAGAGAATGATAACCTGACCGCTAATGTTTGGGAAGAATACGGCCGAAATCTGTTCGCGGTGTTCTGTGTCGATACGCGCGAAAGGCGTATCGATAATGAATGGAACAACCTGATTTGATGTTTTGATGATTGCCCAATACAGAGAGAGAATGAAAACCTGCTTTTCGCCTTTGGATAACTGGTTGAGTTCCACACGATTATATAGTGGAAGTTCTATATCGTCCTGGAAAGAGACTTGATCCGTGACAACTTTCCCGGAAAAATACCGACGTAAATCATCAATAGAGTCATTTGTCAACAGATGTGCGGCCTCTCTAAGCCCAGCACTCCCCAGCCGTTTTTCTAAGGCATCCACCCCGATGTTGTTGGCTAAGAGGAGCAAATCGCGCGTTATATAGGTCTGCTTCTTATAGAGGTTTACATTGAAATTATCATCCAGTTCAATAAGCTGCACAAAGTTTTCTTTGCGGATGATCTTATTAAACATCTCGAGTGTCAGGGATTCAATCTGGTGGAATTTCTCCTTGGTTACATCAGAAATCATGCGCTGCATAACTTGACTGATACGGCTGGTAAACTCATGCGCAGTACGGTCTTTCGCTTTGGCCAGCAATGCTTTGCGCAAGCGTTCGACCAGAGCCTTTTGATCGGTGATTTTTACCTCCAATTCCGCAATTTGTTGGTCCAGAACTTCCAGACTATCCTCGTAAGCAGCAATGCGTTCAGTAAGGAATTTCACTCTTTCAAAATAGGCAGCGGCGTCCACAGAAGGTAATGCCTCTCGAATTTTTTTGCTGATCTCTTCGTATTTTTGCGAAGCTTTTTTCTTATCTGTGATGGCTTTGATCAATTGAGACGCTTCTGTTTCAGCAAAATGCTGTGTTCTGACAATGTCACTGACAACCTGGCTTTCTTGTTCCTGGGATAGGTCGTGGATGGAAGTAAAACATTCCAGCGAAAAGGCAGGCAACACTTTTTCCGCAATTCCGTCGGAAATTGCCTGTGCCAATGTAGGAACCTGCGCAACATTACAAATAGACTGCTGTTTCAAGACTTCCTGAACGGTTTGGACATCCAACAAATCACAGATGGTGTGATACTGACGAACGGCTTGTTCATCTTTAAGCTGTTTATAGGCAACGGCAGCAAGATCCTTTGTAATATAAAGCGGCATCATAGATTCTACAAACTCTCGAATTCGCTTCGCTTTATCGCTCTTTACACGATCTTGTGTTGCGCGCTGTGCTTCAAGACGTTCTTGTTCTTGCGCGGTCAAACCGCCAGAACGCTCAAACTGATGGTCAAGAGATTCTTTTTCCTCCTGAGCAGAGAGCAGTTGTGCAGCTAACTGCTGCTTTTGCGATTCCAAGTCCGTGCTTCTGGTCGTATAAGCAGAGAGGTTAACCTCTTCTTGTTCTACCAGTTTGGCAACCTCATCGTAATCTTCGTTACCTTCTTCTTCCCCAATATAGGAATCGCAGAATTTTTGTATAATATTGAAAGTATCGTAACCACTTAAAGTCAGAACCGCATTTTTGATATAGTTACTGTAGTTTCCTGTTGCAAAAAAATCACCGATTTCTTCGCCGTCGAAAAAGAAAAAATCAAACAGGTTGGGGGGGATGATTGAGAACAGATAGTTCTGAAAGAAGTCCAGGTTCTTGTCGGCAAGAAGCTGATGATCTTTGTATACAGTATAGCTTTCCTGAAGGCGCTTTTCGATAAAGGACCATTCGCGGCGGATAGTATACAGCGTGTGTACACGATCCGTAGGAAGATCAATTTCCACTTCGACATAGGCCTTTACATTATCAGACAAAAATGCATCGTGGTTAATCAGCTCTTTGATCCGTGCGGTATAACGGTTATTTTTGTCTTGAAAACGGAAACACTGGGGTCCGTACAAAGCCAATTTAATGGCGGTAAAAAAAGAGGTCTTGCCGGCACCGTTGTTTCCACCAATTAGAATAATATTTTGCTCATTGTGGGTACCCAATGCAATCGTATTTTCCCCCACATAAGAGCTGAAATTATAGAGTGTCACTCTGTTGATCTTCATTCCGGGTTCCTTCCTGCACATTCACCAATTCAGCCTCCTGAAGCCATTGCTGTGTAACAGCTTTCCGGAGAGAGTCGCGAAGAATGCGGGTGTTAGAGAAAAATTTGGTTTTGTTTGTTCTAAAAATCATGCTCTTCATCAGGTCCATAGGAACCAAAAATTCATTTGCATATATTTCCAGTTTTTTGCACGTTTCTTCATCAAAGACAGGGTGCTTTAATTCGTCCCAAGGCAAGCGTTCTCCCATCTCATCGTAGTAAAGGTCTACCAGTACACGGCAACTCAAATCCTGCTCTTCATCCCAAATGCGGTCAATTGCGCGAAACTCATCGATGGTGATAAGTTCATAGTTCATCTGTTTCTGCGTTTGCAGAAGGCGACGCAAGATCATTTGACGAGCCTTCCAGGTAAACGGGCCAAAGCCAAGCTGATTTTGCGAAGTGCGATATACGCTTCCATCACGGCGCTTTTTTTCACGATACTCAGGTACATCACGAATACTCATGAGCCATTTTCTGAATTCGGCCAATGGAATCAGTTCGCGGTGTCCAGAGCGGATGAAACCATTCAAGGAACGATCTTCCTGCACAACCGTACAAATCCAGCACCCAAATCTGGACTGACCACAAGACTGTTGCTGATCGTCTTTGGAAGAATATCCTGCAAACGGGCACTCGCCGCTGTCTGCATCGGAATACAATTCAATTAACTGAGAATTATCTCCCCCCCAAGCATTCTTTCGATTATTGGACATCAAAATGTCCCAGACATCGTCGGTAGATAAAGAAACGATAGGGGGATATACATAAGCTTCTTTGATCGTCTCATGGCGATTTAAAAGACGATCTGCCAATTCTCTGCCTTCGATGCGGCGCTTTCTGGCAGCGCTTTCGGCCTTGCGCACGCCCAAAATAAATACGATCTCAGTATGTTGTTCCTTAATGATATTTTCTACAAACTGTCCACTGGGAGCAATCTTCAAACGGTCGGTACACCAACGGAATGTACCGTTTAGACGCGGTGTCGGAAAGCCTCTGCCAATTACATTGGTCCAGAAAGAAGTGTCCGGATCTGGAGTTACCTTATTCACAGAGAGTGGTAAATGATCCCGTTTGGCTGCTTCTCGTAATAATTGAAGCATGTTATCTAAGTAGATTTTAATCAGTGGGTTTTCCACAAGCGTATCGGAGGAGACAATATAGACTGTTTTGTGTCGTTCCTCGGGGCGTAAATTCTTTAGCATTTGGTATACCAAATGCACAACAACCGTAGAGTCTTTTCCGCCACTGTATCCAATGACCCAAGGGCGTTTATCAGATTTATATACATACTCTATTTCTTCAAGTAGGCCCTCGACCAAAGGCTTCCCATTGTATTCTTTCATGTATGACCGTTGCTCCCTTTAGAAGTCTTTGGGTCGTATGGAAACACCGAATAGATTTCTCATCGTAGAGAAAGCAATATCCTTTCCAATACTACACCATTATTTAGTATATCATTTTGCCGAAAAAAAATCCACCTTGTCAGGCCGAAAAACTACACCTTCTCTCTACGCCATTAAATTTATAAAAACCTCTTGCAATTCCTTTGGAATAGAGTTAACACAACACAAATGCTTTTCAAAGGAAGCTATGAGGAGGAAGACATGGTTTGCAGAAATGAAGAAATAACTATACTTCGAGAATTTCAGTCCAGAAAGGAGAGCCTAAAGTACTTGCAAAAACTGCCTTTAGAGCATAAAATCAATCTTTCAAAAAACTTGATTTTAAACTGTATAGAAACTTTTGGCGATCAGCAAGTATACATTTCCTTTTCTGGCGGAAAAGATTCAACCGTGCTATCATCACTTGTGTGTAGCTTGAAGCCCAATATTCTACATTTATTTTCGGATACAGGATGCGAATATCCAGAAACCCTTTCTTTTGTTGGTGCAGAACGGCATCGAGGTAAAAATATTGTTTCCGTGCATCCGATATGCAGAGATGGTTCTATATGGACATTTGAACGTATAGTCGCAACCTACGGATACCCACTATTCTCCAAAGCAATTGCTAACGGAATACGGACATACCGACACGCTAAAACACCAGTAACCAAACAACATGCATTGGATTACTTGGAACGTATGTATCCACAAGCTCTGCCTTATTTAAATTGCAATATTTCTGACCTATGCTGTGAAAAATTAAAAAAATCGCCTTTGAAGCGCGTGGCAAAGCATATGCAGATGCAATGTAGTATCATTGGAACGTTGGCAGAAGAAAGTCAAATTCGAAAAAGAGATTGGATTACCTATGGTTCTAATATCTTTTTTCAAAAGAAAGATAACCAATGCCGACCATTATCTTTTTGGACAAACCAAGACATATGGGACTACATTAAACTTTGCAATCTTCCTGTTTCTGATCTATATAGTCAAGGCTATCAAAGAAATGGCTGTATGTATTGTGGCTTTGGATTGTGCTCAGAACGACGAAAATTTGGAATTAACCGCTTTGAACGGCTGGCGCAGACACACCCAAAGCAATATGAGTATATGATATCCCGCTGGGCATCACTTTTCAAGGAATGTGGAATTCCCTATTGAAATTATTTCCGTTATATTTATTATTGCATTTTTTCTGTACGTTAAAATGGACTTTCAATTGTGTAGCCCCCTGTCAAAATAGAAAGCGGATGATTCAATTTATGTGCACATTCTCAACAAAGGGTAAAACGATATCCATTTTCCCAAGTTTTGAAGTAAACACACCTATTATCTACCTCAATACCTTCTCCAACGAGGGACAGAAGGTATTTAAGGCCGCGCAGGCAGCTGGCTGCCCGTCATTTACACTGGTAACCATCGGCGATCTGAACTGGAACCACGACATGGTGCCCTGGGACAGTCCACCTGCCTTCAAAAATGCTGCTCCCTGCACCGGTGGTGCGGACGACTATCTGCGGCTCCTGACCGAGGAGATCATCCCAACGGCAGAGAAGGAGATTGACGGAGCTCCTCGTTGGCGAGGGGTGGCTGGGTATTCTCTGGCGGGGCTGTTTGCGCTGTATGCCATCTACCAGACGGACCTGTTTTCCCGTGTAGGCAGCATGTCCGGCTCTCTCTGGTTTCCAAGTATGAAAAAGTATATCTTCTCTCATGAACCAAAGCATTGGCCGGACTGCATGTACTTTTCGCTGGGAGATAAGGAGAGCAAGACCCGGAACCCGATCCTGCGAAGCGTCCGCCAGAACACGGAAGATATCCAATCCTTCTTCCAGGACAAAGGGATCGACACGGTGTTTCAGTTGAACCCTGGGAACCACTACAATCATGCTGTGGATCGCACCGCTGCAGGCCTTTGTTGGCTCCTGAGCAGGTGAGTTAGGCCCTCCTCCCACCAGGCTGTATTCTTTGTATAGGCGTGTTAAAAATTGATATGCCTGACTCGAAAAAACCTCTTGCTTCTCAGCCTCTGCAGAGGTACAATACCCCAAACCTGAACATAAAAAAGGGCCCTTCTGAACAGGCTATGGCAGTTATGCCGCGCCTGGTCAAGAAGGGCTCTTTGACCACATGTTTGACCACAGACAGCGTCGGAACGCTCGGAAACAGTGGAATTAAGAGCGACAAAGAGTGATCGGAATGGAGTAAAAATGGTTAAAAACCATTAGAAAGTATCAGAAAAAATTTAGTTCAATCGTTTGGGACCACGAGGCCGCTGGTTCGAGACCAGTCACTCGGACCAAAAGGCAGTAGATTTTTCAATAAAATCTACTGCCTTTTTCTGTATATTACCACCTGCATAAGTCTCCAAGTGCTGGTTAAATTGACAATTTATATAGGGTTTGATATACTATAAATACAAACAGACTACAACATGTTTGACTGTGTTTTTGGATGGATGATATATGTTCACGGCTCTGACAGAGAATAACAAGAGGATTTCAATAGACGAAGCTATCCCCGGTGAAAGTTACCTTTGCCCCGTATGCAGTAGTCCTGTTGTGGTGAAGGCCGCAAGTTCGGTGAACATCCGCACACATTTCGCCCACAAGAAAAACACTCCTTGCCTTGATAACTGGAAACATGATATGAGCGATTGGCATTTTGACTGGCAGTCAAAGTTCCCTCTCCATAATAGAGAAGTCATCGTCGAAAAAGATGGTATCATTCACAGGGCAGACATTCTAATCAACGGCACGGTCATTGAATTTCAACATAGTCCCATAAGCAGTGGAGAATTTGAGGATCGAAACAGCTTTTATAAAAACTGCGGGCATCAAGTTGTCTGGCTTTTTGATGCAACTGACAAAATGAAAGTTGATGATTGCTTTGAATTGGTGTGGAAACGAAGGACCACACTATTTTCCAATATAAGGACCCCAATAGATGGTCTTTTTATACAGAATTATTTGCCAGAAAAGAAAAATCTCCTTTGTATTGCGGCACCAGACCCTAAAGAAGTCCGTTGCCATACAACGGTTTTACCCATAATGCCCGAGAATTTTTTGAAGGAATTTGGTGCCATACAAGATGATGACATTCTTTCAATCCAAGCCATTTTTGAAGAAACGAAAAAATCAGTTCTTGAAAGAGAACGCGAGCTAAGGAAGGCAGCGGAAAGTCAACGCATAGCAGTGTCTAATGCAGTATTTAACCACTTATCTGGTATTCGAAATAGACATCCCAGGAGATTTTAACTATTTTTTTCATTGAGGAGGTTTATATGAGATACTGCCCAATTTGTAGTAAGGAACTTCAAGATGATATGCAATTTTGTCCAAGTTGTGGCACATCTGTCCAGATAACCGATGAAGATCCGATGCCAAATAGAGCAACTTATGTAGGGGAACCAATTCCAAAGAAAAAACATAAAGGCATAGTTGTCATCATTATTCTTCTCATACTTATCGCCGGAGCGTGGTTCTTATACTCTAATGCCTCCTCAGTCAACACATATAATCAGTTCGTTGATTTATATAATACGATAGCCGATGGGGCCAGAAAAGCTGAAACTGCAAACATTCTTATCACAGATGTTTGGAAGAATAGCATATTCCAAACATCTGATGAGGAAACCGATAAATACACTAAGGCTAATGGCGGCAGCGGGCAATTCTATGATGACTTTAACGATGCACTGTCAAGTTTATATGAAGATCAAGACTTTGTAGATGACCTTAATGAAATATACACTCTGCAGACTAAAGCCGAAACCCTGATTAAAGATTTGACAAAGCATCCGAAAGCCTTTGATGAAGAATACTCAGATTTTAAAGATTGTTATAATCTGTTTGTGAAATTTACAAACATGCCTCTTACAGCTGAAGGCAGTTTAAATTCTTTTACAGACAATCATAATAAACTGGATGAAGAACTTGCAGATAAATTGAAGGAACTCGACATTTATTTTGATTGATAGCAATGCCGAACAGAAACTTCAAATATATCGCATCAATCATAGGCGGGAGCAATGATGCCATTTGCTCCCGCCTTATTATGTGCCATCATCAGACAGTCTGCGCCATAAAACCGCCCAATTTGTCTGCAGCTTCGATCTGCATCTTCATGGTAGCGTGGGTGTAGGTATCCAGAGTGAAGCCCGCGCTGTAGTGTCCCAGCATGGAGGACAGAGTCTTTACATCTACTCCGTTTTGGAGTGCCAGTGTTGCGAAGGTATGGCGTAAATCATGAAATCTGATATCCAGTAATCCGGCCTGCTTGAGCAGTTTCTTGTGTACCCGCCCTATGGCATCCGGGTGGTACATATTCCCCGTCACAGGAGAAGGGAACATATATGGGCTGTCCGGATGCTTTTCATGCTCCTCAACCAGCAATTCTACCGCTTCGGTGGGGATCACGACCTTTCGGATCGAATTCTGTGTCTTGGGTGGGCTGACCGTCATCTTCCCCGTCTTGGCACTGAGCGTTTTGGTCACAGAGATCGTCCGTTCTGCGATGTCCAGATCCTCCCACAGCAGAGCCAGCAGTTCCCCACGGCGCAGGCCGCTGGTCAGTTCCAGATAGAACATGGGGAGCACCCCGTTTTCCTTGGCGGCATTTAGGTATGAGCCCACCTGCTCCGGTGCAATGACCTTCATTTCCTTTTTCTCGAGCTGTGGGATGCGGCATCCATTCGTTGGATTGCTGGGGATGATCCGTTCCTTCACCGCTTGGTCCAACGCCTGGTGGAGCACCATGTGGGTCCCGCGAACAAAGCGGTTGGACAGCCCCTCCTCCTTCACGCTGTTATATCGCGGTACCCTCCCGTTGGTCTTGATATGGTTGTACATCTTTTGGATGTCTCGGGACGTCAGCTTCTCCAGCTTGATATGGCCGATGCCGGGGATGATGTGGTGCTCAATGTAGTTGGTATAGCAGGCCGCTGTCGTTTCCCGGATCTGCGGCTTGGAGTAGGTTTCAAACCAGATCCGCATCCACTCCTCCACCGTGTAGGACTCCGTTTTAGTGAAGTCGATCCCCTTAGCTGCTTCCTGCGCTTTTCTCAGCTTGTCCTTGACCTCCGCCTGCGTCCTGCCCAGCACATTCTTGAAAATCTGTTTTCCGGTCTCCGGGTCCCGGCCCGCTGTGAATCGACCCTCCCAGCGTCCGTCCTTGCGCTTGCGGATATTTCCCTCGCCATTGGCTCTTTTTTTCGGCATATCGATCGCCTCCTATCAGCAACACAACATACTACATCTTCTGTAAAATAGCCACGCTGTTGGGCTGGAGTTATCAAAGATTTCACACTTTCCTTCCGGACAAAGGGTTTTATCTTTGTTTTGCGACGCAATCTTTGAGGGGGGCCGCGTCACTACATGGTCTGCTGTTGGTCGGTGTCGTGGCTCAGCTTCTGCCCCATGGCCAGCTTCTTCAACGCTTCCCGGCGGCGCAGCTTGCTGTCTGTCCAGACCGGCGGTGTGGGGAGCTGCGGAAGGTCCGCTTCTCTCTCCAGCGCCCTGCCCAGCTGCACCAACCCGGCAGCCAGTTCCCCCATCCATCCTTCGTCCGGCTCCAGAGTGCCGGGACAGAAGCCCGTGGCCTGGCGGTAGGCGAACAGCTTCTCCAGATTTTCTTTCAGGAAGGTCTCATCGTGCAGACTGCTGTCTCTGCACTTTCTGCCGTTGGGACAGGTGAATGTGATATGCTTCCGAGTTGGCACCCAGTTGACTTCGTAACCCTCGTACTCCATGTTCTCGATAAAACTCTCCCGGTCGTCTGCGTACTCCAGCGCTTCATTGATCGCCTGGATCAGATCCAGCTTCCAACTGTCACCACGGAGTCCTGCCTGATACTCCCCAGGCCGCATCTGCCGTTTCCGGGTGTGCTTTTTCGGCGGCTCCAGCACACTTAGCCCGTGGGTCATACAGATCTCATCATTCACCTGCCGGTGCCGCTGAAGGTCGGCGGCATTTTGGTGGAGTTTTCTGCCGTCCGCACAACTCACACTGTTGACCACCAGATGGTTGTGCAGGTGGTTGGTGTCCATGTGGGTGGCCACCAGGACCTCATAGTCCGGGAACTGCTTCTGCGCGAACTCGATTCCGATGGCGTTGACCTCCTGGGGTGTCAGATCATCCACGGCAGAGAAGGACTGGACGAAGTGATAGAACTGACGCCCGTCCGTCTTTTGGAAGCGGCGCTTGGTGGTGACCATCTCCAGGTAGGAGGACTGGGCCACGCAGTTGTGTCCGGTAACCATCCAGCGGTCACCCAGCATAGTTTTCTTCCTCTGGACTACATACTTCATCACGCCTGCCATCGTTCCTGCTGTTTGCTTCTTGTTTCGCACCGCTGTGAAGGTCGCCACTACCGTCCCCCCCTGGCGATACCGGTCATCCGTTGATAGAGATCAGCGTACCGGTCGATGAGTTCATCGCTGCGGAGGAACTGAATACGGCCCATGTTGGCCAGCGTGGTGAGCTGGTTCAGATTTCTGCCCTGGGCTTTCAGTTCAGACAGGATCTCGTCCAGACCGTTTACCTGGATGATTTCCTTGTCCAGGGCGCAGGTGACCAGGTAATCGGTGACAGTCATCCCGGCTTGTTTGGCCCGGTGTTGGATCTCTGCCTTTGTTTGCGGTGTCATCCTTGCGGTGATGATGGCCGTTTTTTTCTTCTGCATTTTTCTCCTTTCTCCCCCTTTAGGGGGCAGGGGGGGCCGGTGCTCTGCCCCGGCGAGTGCGACCGGCGTATAGCCGGACGCTATGCTTGCCCCACCCGAGGGTGGGCATCGTCCTCCGACACCCCCCTGTGATCCTCGTTACAATCTGCATTCCAAGGCGTTTTTTTAGGCTTCGTATGAGGGGGAGGTATCCTCGTCCCCCAGAGCTGACAAGCCGCACACAGCGGCTCACAGGCCGCTGCACTTGTCCTGCATCGCCGCAGCTTTCTGACGTGCTGTGGTCATCTCCAACTGCTCCAGCTGGCGGTCATAGTGTGCTGCGATCCACTCCTGAACGGGCCGGAGGGTGTAGCGCAGATTTCCGTTTCGTTTCTGCCCGGTTGCTGTCACCACCTCGGTGGGCTCGGTGGAGAGCAGTCCCCGTTCTTCCAGCCGCAGTGTGTACTTACGCACTGTGTTCTCGCTCATGCCCACCGCTTTTCCAATGGTCTTGTAGCTGGGCCAGCACTGGTGCGTCCCTCGGTCCTCGCACCGGCGCAGGTAACTGTACACCGCCAGCTCGCCGGGACGCAGTCCCAGAAGGAAGATCTCATTGGGCAGAGAGAAAAAATTTCCGTTGCTCCGCTGCTTCATCCGTTCCCTCCTGTGTGCGCATCCACCCACTGGATGAACGGTTCCTTGGGCACCACGATACGGTTGCCGATCCGCAGAGAAGGAAAATCCTTTTCATGCAGGAGTTCGTAGGCGGACGATGGTGCGATGCCCAGGACCTTCGACACGATTTCCGCATTGAGAAACAGAGGCAGGTCCTTGTAGGACTTGTACTCAGACACTTTCATCCTGTTCTTCCTCCGTATTCCCGGGATAGAGCACATCCAGGAACTCATCCATGTCGCGGACCGCGCTTGCCTTCTTCATCTGCTGATACCGCAGCAGATCACAGCAGGTACGAAAGTTCACCTCCATGCACTGAAGCATCTGATCCATTGCCACCATCTGCTGCTGGGGGTCAAGGGCTGTATCGCCATCCGGGGCCTGAAGAAATGCGCGGACCTGCTCCGCTGTTGGCATCGCTTCATCCGCCAGAAGCGTACGCATCCCTTGGAGGATATC
Source organism: Flintibacter sp. (assembly GCF_046973065.1). Lineage (NCBI taxonomy): Bacteria > Bacillati > Bacillota > Clostridia > Eubacteriales > Flintibacter > Flintibacter sp. The sequence continues at coordinate 91,170 of NZ_JBKVXZ010000004.1, forward strand.
ATCCAACGTTTCCCGCTCGCACTTGATTTTTAAGAGATGATACAAAGCCTGATGATCCATTTGAAACTGATCCATGATCGATCCACTCCTCTTTGTGATTTTGATGAGGGCACTCTGGCTGCGGCCATTCAACCAGATTTTCAGACATTGAGAATTTACCCTCTACTGATAAGGACACTTACAGCCGATTTGTAAACCAGAAAAATAAAAAAGTTGAGGGGCCCTGTCATGTGACAGAGCTCCTCAACTTTTCGTGGAGTGTTTTCAGCCGCTTTGATACCGCCGCTTTTGAGATGCCGTAGACCTTGCCGATCTCTTCCATGGTCAGTTCCCTGCCATATCGAAGGTCGATGAGTTCACGGCTTTGTTCACCCAGATCCTTGACGGCTTTCCGCAGATTTTCAAGCCGGAGGTTCCGGAGCGCTTCATCTTCCACGGGACGCCTGACACATTCTGAACAGAACAGCACCGTTTCAAACTCACTTTTACTCAGATGCCTGTCGTCCTGCTTATCCTGTGCCTGCTGCCGTTTCCGATCCTGCTCCAGGAAGTCTGCGACCTCCTTTGGCACTGATACTGGCTCCCCATTATAGATCACAACGACTGTGTCGTTCATTCATGTCCTTTCCGCTCTCAACGGAAAAGTACACACCCGCGCTGCCGGCACAGCGCCAAATACTGAAGACCTTCATGGAAGTTTCCTTCGTTCAGGGTGGTCATTGTGCCCTACGAGGCCCATGAATGTCTGAGGTCCCACCGGGGTGTGGACCTCACCGGAAAGCTGCGAGTTTTGGCTTTCGCCTATCTTGATTATAGAACAAATATTCGATAACGTCAATCGCAGCAAAAATGAACTATGGTCTTTTATTTTGTTTTGCGGCGCAATCTTTGAGTAGGAGCTCGTGTTCTCTGGTCATCCTGTAGCCCGCTATTGATCGGTACCGTTGCTGGGGTTCAGATTCGGTTCCGTGGTCCGATGATAAAATCCCTGTTCTCACCCCCTATCCGTTTAAGATTTTCTTAAATTGTTATTTGTTCATGATTTAGAAAAAATTTGGTCGTGTCTCTATGGTAAAATTGGGCATTAAAAATCGGACCGAGGATCACTCTCGTACAAGGAGGGAACATGATGCAGCTACCAGCTGGAGCCACAGGATTTTTTGAAGCGGGCACATTCCGGGAGCCCATCCAGCGAGGGGAATTCTTACAGCTGGTCTATCAGCTGGCCCGAGAGAGCCGGTGCACCGTGGGAGAAACAGACACTTCATTATGCGGGAAAAACTTTTATGCCGCACAAATCGTCCGAAACAGTGGAACAGAAATTCTGTTCATGAACGCATATACCGGCCATCTGGCCTGTTCCGACTGCTGGGAAGCACAGCCGCTCCGATTTACAGCGCCCTCAGCTATGCTGGCCGCCCTGCTTCCGCCGAATCAGCTGCTCTCCCCCTCGTTGCTGGAACGATCCATCGATGTGGTGCTGCTGGATGCACTGGCTCCGGCAGAGCAAGAGCAGCTGCGCTATTGGCAACCCAACACGATCGGGGAAATTCTGTTTAACTTTTGGGATTAAGGCTTGTGCCGAAAAGGGGGATGTCTTGATGAAACACACCAAATATCTGCACATCCATGACTGGAACTACTGGTGGGGCTATTATCGCTGCGGCAAGGACTGGGATACCTTCAACGGGGCCGAATTTTCTCTCACCGAGGACGAGGCTGGAGAAAACTCCTTTTTTCATTTTGACTTCTATAACCTGCCTGCGCTCCATCAGATGATTCAGGACGGCGAGTTTATAAAGCCAGAGAGTCCGGATCATCCCAACTTTTTGAAGCAGGCCGAGCGGCTCAGGAATGGTGAGCAGGATTTGTTCGTCGGGGCGCTGTACTATCCGCATTTTTCGCCGGATCTGGCTTTCTGTAATACTCCAGCCCAGAGCGGCGCCCCTCTGACGCAGCTGCTTTCCCCGGCTGTACCGCCCTATTACGGGGTGATCTTTCTCCGGGAGGAGCGGCCCCTCTCCCCGAAGGTGCTGACGCATTGGGTGGAACAGTTATCCCAGCCTTTGTTTGGCGCGCCGTTTTCCTGCACTCTTGCCGATTTTCCCACTCGACAGATGGCAATGAAAAATTTTGAAGAAGAAATGAGGGGCCTTTAATGGAACAAAACTTTGTATTTCAATGCACCCCTCTGGAACCGGACGCCCTGATCCCCCAGGTAAGTCAGGCTTTGGAGGTTCGAATGGAGTTCGTTTCCCGTGCAGTCTGCCCCAAGTTGTGGGCTGCGACTGACCGGCTGAACCGGACGAAAAAAACTCCCGCAGCGCTTCGGGCCAGACGCCGCCGAAAGGGGCAGATCCTGGGGCTGGTTAACTGGATCATGGCGTTGCTATTACTTCCCACAGCTTTTCTCACTCCAGACTCGCTCCTGCTATCCATTGCAGGTGGGCTATGCCTTGGTGCCGGTGTCGTAGAGCTCTGGCGGTATTTGCCAAAAACGCTGGGCATCCTAAGCCTGTTGGCCGGAATCTTTTTCCTCTCAGCAGTACTGGGCGATCCCGATGAGATGGCGATCCTGGTATATCTGGCCGCCCAATATTTGATCGTCGCCCTGGCATCCCTGCTCGTCCGCAGGCGGCGTGACCCCTTCGAGCGGGCGGCTCGAAAGGTACTTGCGGGCAGGGACCGTGCCGACTTTGCTGCGGGCAAGGCTGACATGCAGGTCATCTTTTCTGAAGAAACGATGACTGTGAACACATCAGGGAATGCGTCCGCCCAGTTTCCATACACTGATTTCAAACAGGTCTTGGAGACGCAGGATCTGCTGTTGGTTATCTTCGACAAGCGATTCCTGATTTTGCAGAAAAAAGATCTGACCGCAGGAACGGTTTCTGACCTGCGGGACTTTTTGAAGGAGCGGGTAGAGCACTGGGTCGAAATCATCGACAACGGGCTTCTGGGCTCCTGATGATATAAACACCTACCGGATCGGGGGCTTTGATATGACGCTGTTTTCTTTAAACCTGACGGATCTTGCGCTGTCGGATAAGACGCATCGGGAGGACTTCTTCATTGGTCTGTTTGGGACAAGAGCCCAGGCAGAAGCGGTTGCCGCCCACTATTTGAAGCAAGTGCCGGGCTTTTGTGACTATGACTGTACTTATCGTGTGGAGGAAAAGTCCATCCATAATGTCCAAAGGGAGAGCCTGCCTGATTTCGTCTGGCAATTCGCTGGATGGGACGAAACAAAGGACGGCGAGCCTGTGAACATTATCAAGAGCGACTTCTTTTTGACGGAGGAACAGGCTACCTTCGAGCTGGATTACCTGAAGCTCCAGTGCCCACATCAGGAGTGGTGCATCCGCCGACACAAAATCGGAGAAATGCTCTGGCAGAATGGCTTTGTTCGGGTGTAGAATCCATATAAAAATCAGGAGACTCAGAAATGAAGCACAATTCAAATATTCGATTATTCAAAATTGCCCTGCTCATCGGTGTACTGGGCTTGAGCATTCTATTGGGAATAATCGTCTCCGGCGCAGCCGATCCGGAACCTCTATTTTGCATTGGTACTCCAATCGGGTTGTTACTCTGCTTTGTGGGGGCAATCCTAATAATCATTACCTATACCTGTGAAATTTTCCGTGGTATCAGAGAGAAAAAATTCATTTGGGTGATAGTTCTTTTGATTTTGGGCGGTCTTTTGTTCATCCGTATACTTTTGAGGCCATGAAAAATTAGCAATGCAAAGGAGGCACACGATGAAGATCATTTCAACGAAGGGCCTATATAATATGCGGCCTGTCAGCGGCTCTGCGGAGTGGTATTGGTGCTGTGACTATGTCAGCGGTGACCTGTATGAGGCGGAGGAGCTATACCAGGATGGTCACCCCATCAAACAGAACCGCCTGCTATTCCTCCACTATCCCGACGGGCACACCGTGGAGCCTATCGTCGCCCACGAGGGGCAGTATTTTGACGCTCCCGGCTTTGAAAATGGAAGACTGCAAATCTTGATGGCAGATTTTCCAGCAGGCAAAATCTATGTGTTCCAGTACAATCCCACACCAGAGCAGCTGACGCTCCGGGCCGAACTATCCCGGTCTGCAATCAAGGACTGCTATAATCTAATGTTCCAACAGTCACCCCTCATGCTGGTCAGACATAGCTTTGAAAAACGACTCCAGTTTCTCTGGCCGGAGACAGCAGAGTTTGAAATTGGGAATACCGAAACATTTTACAGTCGGGAGGGAGACAATCTTTACTTTACTCGCTGGTTCGAAGACCCAGACTACCGGGAGGAGACGGTCATCCGCCGCTGGCCAACCGGAGAGATTGCGGAAGTCATCCCCGGCACCCTGATGGAATTCCCCGATGGGCAGAGATGGGTGCTGCAATAAGCTGTACTGTTCCAATATCTTTTCGTACTTAACATATTTTTCTGTTCGCGTCACCGCCGTGAAAAGATATTTCGATTACTTTTGGGTGGTTTCTCTTACTTATCACGAGAGAACATTCCTGTAATTCACCAAATTATAGGAAGATTTCTTTTGACCCATATCCTGACCCATACGCCGAGTAAACTATACCCCATAAAGTGGACACGAGAATTTGACCCATGTCCCCAGAGGGTGGACACGCACTTGACCCAAGGTGTCAAACGCACCTCATCTGTGTTATCATAGAATCAACAGATGGAGGTGCCGTATGGCCACAAAAAAGAAATTCACACCAGAGGAAATCAAAAACTTAAAGGCAAATCCATACACGCTGCGCGTAACAGAGGATACCATATCCTATACGCTTGCATTCAAAGAAGCCTTCTGGGACCTCAGTGTTCAAGGTTATACAGGAACGGCAGCTTTTCGAAAACTGGGGTATAATACGGAAATTCTTGGTTTTGAGCGGATTCATAATACATCAAAGCGACTCCGGCAGGCGGGAAAATCTGTGGAAGGGTTTCGTGAGGGTAATCCCGGTGGGATCCGCATAAAAAGCGAACAGAAACAACAGACAGATTTTGCAGGAACGCAATCCAACGAAACTGCTAAGCGTATGCAGAGGGAAATCGTGTGCCTTCAACAGCAAATGGCGTTCTTAAAAAAAGTTATGAAACTGCACGAAAAGCAGGAAAAATAACCATGGATACTGCCGGTGCTCGATTTGAAGCGGTTCGCGAGGCATTAGCAGACAAGAAGAACATCCTGACTGTGAAAGAACTTTGTGAGCTGGCCGGAGTATCCCGCAGCGGATATTACCGTTGGATCCGTGCAGGAAAAGCAAGAGACCTCCGCGAGACGAAGGACCGTGAGGACTTTGAGAAGATTTTGGAAGCGTACCAATTTCGAGGGTATGCAAAGGGCGTTCGCGGGATCCATATGCGCCTGCTGCGCATGGGAATACGGATGAATGTAAAGAAGATTCGCCGCCTGATGCGGAAATACAGGCTTGCCTGTCCCATCCGAAAACCGAATCCATATCGTAGACTGCATAAGTCGATTCAGATGGGGAGCACGGCGGAAAATCTGGTCAACAGAAAATTTGAAACTCATGGTCCAAGGGCAATTCTCTTGACTGACATTACCTATATCCCGCTGAACGGAGCATTTTGCTACCTTTCCACGATCCTTGACGCCTGTACAAAGCAGGTTCTTGCTTATGTTTTGAGTGAGTCGCTGGAAGTGGACTTTGTCCTGGAGACCGTGAACCTGCTGGTGAAGAACCACGGTGTTTCGTTGAACAGGGAAACGCTGATTCACAGCGACCAGGGAGCTCATTATACCAGTTTGAAATTCATACAGTTGGTAAAAGACAGCAATCTACGCCAATCCATGTCTCGAAGAGGGAACTGTTGGGACAACGCACCTCAAGAGAGTTTCTTTGGGCATATGAAGGATGAACTGGCGGGTGAGCTTCCGGGGTGGACCTCTTTCGAGGCTGTGAAGACTTCTATAGACCGCTGGATGGATTACTACAACAATGACCGCTACCAGTGGGATCTGGCAAAACTTTCTCCCAACGAATACTACAACTATATAACTACAGGTGAGTATCCCGTGGACATGCTTCCGCCCTATGGGTCAAACTAAAATGTCCTTGACTTGGGGAGCACTTTAGAGAGAAATGTATGGAAACAACGGATGGAACAGGGCTGCAAAGGAAGTGCTACCCCACCGAAAAGGGATGGAAAGGCCACAAAATGTGCCGTTGGATGGTTAGACATTAGTTTGGGAGCAAGATGCCGGGAGTTCGAGTCTCCCCACTCGGACCAAAACCCGTCAAAATCGTACGATTTTGACGGGCTTTTCTTCATTATGGGCCAGATTATAGATGAATATTGGCGTGTGTCTGGCGGCCTCATCGCTTTCTTAAAGACCAAAAGTGAGCAAGGTGTATTCCAACCTTGCCCCTGCAGTCAGTATCTGATATTCAGTTCACCAAATGGGAAGTTGCTTGGTTGCCGCCTTTTATGCCATACTGTTATTCATAAACCCGCCAAATGCAAAAATACACCAAATCAATGCTGCTGCAACGATCATCTTCATAACCATTCCGACTCTTGTTTTAGACTGATAAATGAATGGAGCTGTTCCGATGGAACAGACTGCCGCGCTGCAAAGAATGACCCGTTGAAAGTACGTCAAATGGATCGGACTGCCGCTGACAACTGAGGAATTCGCAATCACAAAAAGAGCGACGCCAAGCAGATAGAGCATGATGCTGATTACATTCCGCTTCTTCATGCACTTTCCACCTTTGTAAATTTGTGCTTCTATCTGCATAGACGAAAAAAACGCCAAAGGGTTCCGTAGATTGATCCCACACCGCCCGCTGGACATCCACGGATGTTGGCGGGCGGTAATCTTTGCTTGTTAAAAGCTGCTGCGCCTGATGCCCCTGCTTGCCGGAAGGATCTTTTTTCGGTACAATGGCAGCAAGAAGATCGGCCCACCCTTAAGTTTAGTGGAGAACCTGAAATCAGAAGATGAGGAGGATGAATCGATGCAGCACGAATGCAGAATCACAGTACTGGAGACCAAGGTGTTCCCGGAGTACCAGGAGAAGTATCTGGCAGATCCCAAGTCGGGCCCCTGTCCCTGCTTTCAGAAGGGAGATACCTTTTTGCTCAAGCGCACCGCCGAACAGGATGATTTTTACCACCTGATGAATGGAAAGTTCTGCGGAGAGGCGTGGGACGCCATCAGCCGGTATGTCTACACCGCCTTGCAGGGTGGGTCGATTATGCACAAGTGGACCAATGACGAGCGGATGATGATTGCCTGCTGCAACGATGGGACCAGACCGGTGATTTTCAAAATCGAGCGGATCGATATCCCGGAAACCGAAGAAGAGAAACATTGGCTGGAGAAGCAGAGTTTCAAGAATACGGCAGACGACGCCTACACCGGCTGAGCAAAGGCTGTTTTCGTTGGGCAAAGACCGGCTGAAACCGCCGATCCCCCGCAAAAGCTGGCCCGGTATTGAGCTGTGTTAATCTGCGTTGCTTGCGGCAACGGGCCGCTTTGCCTACACTGAGGTCGAAGGGAGTGAATCTATATGCTCAATGAAAACATCAAAGCGCTTCGGAAATCCAAGGGGCTTTCCCAGCAGGACCTTGCCGACAAGCTGAATGTGGTGCGGCAGACCATCTCAAAATGGGAGCAGGGATTGTCTGTCCCGGATTCTGATCTGCTGATTGCCCTGTCGGAGGCCTTGGAGACACCCGTGAGCACGCTGCTGGGGGAGACTGTGGCAGAGACGGAGGCGGACACGGTCAAAGCCCTCGCAGAAAAGCTGGAGATCATCAATCTGCAATTCGCCCGGAGAAAGGCTTTTCGAAGAGATGTCCTCCACTGGTCCCTGATCGCATTCTGCGCACTTCTCGTGGCCGGATTTGCGGCTTTGGCCGTGGTCAACAGCCCGTACCTGGGCTGGGATTTCAGCGATCCGGAAACTGCTGTCATGGGCACGGTCCTCCACGCCTTTGAATGGGGCTTTGCCCGCCTGGCCCCCTTCGCCCTGGTGGCGGCGCTGGTAGGTATTTTCCTGACGCGGAAAAAGGCGTGATTGATCCAGGGAAATATATATTCTCAGATACTGCCCCTGTCCTTTTCCCCTTAAAGATTCTGTAGTTTCGGTCGATGAATCTTATAAGAAAGCTGTTTGAGCGGCCAGGAAGAGGAGGTAATTTTCTATGGCAATGCCAGCGATTCCTTTTCGCCCCTATACCGGCGTGATCGACACCAGCAGCAAACGCTATCAGGCGGCGAAGGCCATGCTGGATGAGGGAAAGATGACGAAGTCTGAAGCCCAGAGCGAAAGCGAAATCCAGCTGGAGAAACTCCGCATGCTGCTGCGTATGTTGGGAAAGGACTCCTCCTCCGTGGACGAACTGCTGAAGCTCTACGAGGGAGACGAAGAGATGGCCATCCGCAACCTCATGGGGCAGCTGGATGAGGACGGAGACCGCATCAACTGCTACGGGGTGGCCGGCATGGATATCACGGGCAAAGACCCTGCCACCATCCAAAAGCTCATCGATATCCCGGAAGCCGCCCGGCAGGACATGTTCGACACGACCCTGCGGGAGTACATTGGCTTCAACGGCATGGGCAGCGGGGAGTCGGACCGGACCGCCGTATTTACCCGCTATCAGCTGAGTGTGGAGAAATCTGAGCGTCTGACGGGAACCTGGACGCTGGAGCAGTATGAGTGGTGCTATGAGCGGGCCTTTTATAACATTGTGAAAGCAGCAAATCCTGACTGGAAACCGGGGCGAGATTTGATCCCAGCCTTCTGGACGGCGTTACCAGGCAGTCCGTGGAACAGCAGATCGTCCCTGCGGATGGCCGGACGCTGACCCTCACCAGCGGGGACGCCATCGATGTGAGAGCGTAAGGAGCAGCCTACGATATCAGAGAGCCAGCTTGTAAGCTGGCTCTCATCTACTTTTGGGGTAAGATGCAGGGAGTTTGAGGTTCCAAACTTGGGACGCTTTTAATAGAAAACCGCCTATTTAGGCGGTTTTCCTTTATTTAATGAGGATGATATACGAAAAAGGAATCTTTTTCGTAGTTACTATCTAAAAAGATAAACAGGTGTCGTATTATTGTTTTCTCTATAATTTTAGCTGTCACATTGTAAAAAATAGGGTTTTTGATATAATAAATCAATAGCAGGTGCTTTATTATGCTGGCCGCGCAGGGCAGGCCCTGCATGGCCATTTATTTATATGTTGTTATATCAATAGTGGGTAATTTGTTATAGCAGATGCAATAAATGCAATTACTAGTTCCTACCTTTCTAAAAGTATAATTCGAGATGAAATGGCTAAGAACATTATTTCATCAAAGTTAGGAGAAATGTGTATATGGCCTCACTAACACATGTCTGTATGTGGTCAGATAACGGTTGGAAGCGAATTACGGCAGAACAAGCGGCCAAATTGCATCCAGGTGGTACTGTATCTGCTCACAGTGGCCTGTTTATGTGTGAATTATGTGGGCAATATGTTTCTCTTACCGATGGTGCAGTACAAACACGCCACTTTAGGCATAGTGCCCATGAAAAAAGTAAAAATTGCCCTGAACGTATATTGGGGGCTGGTTACTCAATCTCTTATGGTTCTCAGGAACATGATTTACCAATCCGTATTACGGGTGTGTCATCATCTTCGTTTAGATTCGAAGTTGGCTTGATTCGCGCTCCAATTAGTTCACTCAGCAAAGATTTTCGTATAGAAATAAAGCCGCAGGGAGTGTCGGATACACTGTACGTGTTTACAAAAGAACGACTAAATTACGAAAACATTACATATCTTCCCATCGGTGAAAGACCATTTGAAAAATACACTCTCAATTTAAAAAACGGAAGCGATAAACTACGCGAATTCTGGCCAACAGAGATTAACGGTATTGATCCGGAGGGGACTTTGTTTGAAAAGGCTTCTGGCAAAAAACTCACATACGATGCCGATGTTGAGATTGAGAAAGAATACTACCTGTTAAAGCGAGGTTATTTCTATAGAAAATCATATAAAAGTATACGAATTCGAGAGATTGCTCAGAAACAATTCGGCTGGGATACTTGGACGCTTTATGTAGTTTCTGCATCTGCATTTAGCGAAGAAGCTGCCCGTTTCTTTCTTGACCTCCATTGTCGTTTGACTGATCACCCGGTTTCGCTGCAGCCAGTGTGGCCATTATTTCTAGAAGGAGATTATATCGTAAAACATAGTCAAGATAGCATGTATATACTTGTCGAAGGTGATGTAGCAACAGTCAAGACATTTCCTTGTGCAACACTTTGCCAGCTAAATTATAATACCACTCATCCAAGACTATATGAAGTTCACTGCTCCGGAAGGCAACAGTTGATATCAGCAGGACGCACTCAAGCCTTACAATATACTTACTTTTGGAAAGAACCTCTCAACCGAGTAGGGTCATCTCCAACAATCTTAGTAATGGATCTTTTAGGTTCTGAGGTTACACCTGGCGAGACGAATGTCCTGCCATACAATAAAACACTGCTTTTCAAATCGACATTCGATGGTGAGATCACTATTTCTAACAATAACCGTGTTGTCGATAAGCAAAAAATTTTTGCAGACAAACAGATTGAATTGGATGGGTTATCCTACGGTGCAAGCGTGCAAGTTGTCATCGGTCTTGATATTGTCTGGAAGATTGACTTCAAAAAGCAACAGTCTATCATCGCAAATGACGAATCCAAAATATTAGAGCAAATTAATAGCGTATCGGGGGAATCTATTCCTGCCCCTCATTCTTTACGAAATATTTTAGCCGGTATGAGTTGTTATCCGCAGATCTGCCGGTGGATACGGAAGTGTATCAGAGAGGGTACCATCAAGGAGAAATCCTACCGGAGATTGCAGGATATCTATCGGAGTATAAATACAAATATACAGGGAGATAAATTATGAACTACATTGGGCTTCTTACAAAAGAAGAAAAATCAACTCTCTGCGAGATTATTACAGGTAAAGAGTTCAAAGAACTCTTTAAAAGAAACGAACAAGAATTTTCAAAAATCCAAAAAGGGTTTAGAGCTAAATCATTGACAGAGCAACATGCGCTGTCGATTGCTATAACTAATATTGATAAACCTTTTATTGCAACGTGGGTTAACATATGGGTAGAAAACTGGCTAAAGGAGATTCAAGAAAATATAGCTGAACTTGAAGGAAAAGGTTTATCTCATGGTGCTGCCTTAGCAACAACAATGCTTGACTCCTTCTTTGCCAATAATGTCGACTTGTATTTTAGGTTAACAGGGAATCCTTTGGATAAAAATGAATGCTCTAATCTTTGCGAGAGAATGGAGGATATTAAAGAAGAGCGTGCAAGAAATGCTGAAACATCTGAGCGAATTAGGGCCATGGAAGAAGATAATCGTCGCCTTTCTGATCAAGTTGAGGACGCCCAACACAGCATTGATGCCATAAAAAGTGAGTGTGAAGAGAGAATCCAGCAAATTGAACAGGATAAAAACAGATTGGCATCCTTGTTGGCTGAAGCACAAGCAAAAATTTCAGAATTAGAGGCTGCACCTAGTGCCTTCAAGAGTGACGATGCAGAGTATCTTGCACAGTTTGATGATACAGATACTTCTATTTTGCCTTCTGCCAATACAGATGAAATTGTGTCTTTATGTTGTGTTACAACGGATTATAGTGGTCAGAAGCGTCTAGTACGCTATGCTGATCTCAATCATAATGGACAATATCATGTTTTTTCAAGAAATGAAGATGCCTCAAATCACTTCACAAATTGGAATAAGATTTTTCACCAAGATGGGCCTTCCGATGATGGATTTTATGGCATTTGGACGTGGTCTGGAATTCCTAATGAAAATGATCCTTCTAGGTATTATATATTATCCCAGTACAACACGAAAATAGATGCAATTGAAGTTATCAACATTACAGAGGCATCGAACCTCGATGAGTTGGTTGACCTTTTGAAAAACGGAATCGAATACCAGCCTCATAGTCAGAGAGCTATGTTCTCCATATACGCATCCAGAGGTGAGTATATAGGTATCCTTTGTGCCGGTAAAGAACTCAACACGGTTAACAAAAAAACAAAAATTTCTGAAGATTGCATTGTAGTGCCGGTATATGAATTTACAAGTGAAGATATTATGCATCTGGACAATGGATTGACATTTTATCGAAACGCGTTTGCGGGACTTCCGAGTAGACTTTATCATTTGAAAAGCCCACTTGATATTGTAAAAGACATCGTGTTATCTTCGATTTCCTGGGCTACATATAAGGCAAGGGCGGTAACTCGTGCTCAATATAAGACATTTAAGGATTTTATTGATGCGATTCCAGTAGACGATATAACGTGTAAAATCGAAGCCGTATGTCGCTGCTCCAAACCTGCTGCAAAAGAACTGCTGGATGAATTTCTGAACATAGTCTGGAAATATATCGATGGAGATAGTTTAGAAGACGAAATAATCCACTCGGCTCTTTCTGCCAACACCGAACTTCAAGAAAAAGCTAAAGAACTTATTCGCCAGGATTGGGAAAAAGAGAATGAAAAACTCTTGACTGAAGCCCAACAAAAGCTTGATCTGCTCCATGCGGAGTTGAAATCTGCTGCGGAGGACTTAGGCAAAGCACAAGAAGCATTCAACAAAACCAAAGCAGAAGATGAGCGCCTTTCTGATATCATAGCTGAAAAAGAAAAACTGGCCGACGGTGTCGAAAAAGCAATTGCTGAACGTATCCAGAAAGCTCGTGAAAATGCGGCGGATTTTATTGCAAGTATGGCATTTGTTGGGGGACAACCAGTGCAGATTGTTGGAACAACAACTCCCACCTCAGTCGATGCTGCGTCTGGACTCGATACGGCTGTATATCGCACATTCCCTGAATTTGCACATCTTGATGAACTTGAAGCACATCACTCTTGGGCAGATGTTATCAACACAGCGGTATTTGAACTTGCAGAGGCAGGTGTTGCTGAACAATACAGAAGTGGCCTCGCTGCGTTTCTTTGTGCTGCTTATATTGAAAAACAGCCACTTTTACTTGTTGGTCCCAATGCAATCGACATTGCCCAAGCATTTTGCGCAGCTGTAACTGCTCATAAACATGGCACACTCTGCTGTGAGGGTGGCTATGTCCACCAAGTAATTGAACAAATCGGTGATGATGGTGAAGACATCGTAATAATTAACAACCTTCTGGCAGGCAGTTGGATGAACAGACTCCCAGAAATACTTTCCCAAAAAGATATTTTTTATATAGCTACCCATCCTTATGTAGAAGACATTCAGGTTGAACCCAAAAGCCTGTATGGCTTCATGTTGCCACTGTTTACGGAGAGTTTGGTGGATAAAAAAGCTACTGGAAATTACTATGGAGGTTACTTTGCTGACGATTTTAAACCCTATTCGGCAGAGAAAGGTACACGCAAAGATCTCACAGTTCTTTCAAAATTCGCATTGAGCTCGTTAGTCAGAAGTAAAATCAACAGCCTTGTGGCTACCATGCACAACATTTATCCCTCTGCTACAGCAGATGACGATTTCTTGTTTTTCATCTTTCCGATTGCCTATGCTTCTATGGAAATAAATGAACTCATCGAGGTAATCGCAGATCCACAGAAGGGCATCGCAATTTCAAAGAATCTCAAGTTGGATCTTCAATATGTATTAGGTAAAAACTGATGGATAAGTATAATGGACTTCTCTCAAAAGTATCACAACAATATCACATTCTTAAAGGGAACCAGGAAACAGCAGATGAGTGGAAAACGCGCCTTGTTTATAGCATTTGCGGAATGATGGCGTATGCTTCCCTCTGGGACGATACAGAAGCCCCTGTCTCTATTGTGCACCTGAAAAGAAGAATTCGCACTACGCTTGGCAGTTACAAATCATTGTATCCGGAACTTTCTGGGACATTGCCGTATACTTCTGCGGAGCTTGAAGAGGAAATCACAAATCAATTCTTAAGTGTAGGAGTAGTTTATCACCGCCCGAACCGGATAGTGGCATCAAGAAAATGCGAAGAACACTTTGGTGGAGTTCTATTTCAAAGAGGTATTCCTTTGGACAATATCTCCTGTGTGTCTGGTATTGGGTTCTATTCTAAGCAGGATGGTGGGAAAAACCCCTATAATGTAAAAACAATGTTTGGCCTCGAACAAGAGAATTTACAAACATTGTGGCAAACTACACTCTCTGCCGCTTCCTGGGAATCAAATCTATCATTTGAAGTTGGCACAGAGTATCTTCGCCTGAAAGGACCCTTTTCCCATGGGTACTGGGTAAATGAGCCGGACAAAACTGGTACAATTTCAATTCTTCGAACCGGCATGAAAGGTTCTCAACTATATTATATTTATCGCTATGTTAATGCTGTACTAGAAGTCAGTCCGCTTCCTCAGTGGCAGGTGGAAAATTATAATTACAGAACGCTCACATGTGCCTGCCTGTGGAACTTTGGAACATTACCGCCGATAGAGTACTTTGAAGATGGATCATTGGTTCATATCCGTATGAATTATTTGCTTCCGCCACGCGAACTGGAGTTTTTGAAGTTGTACAGTTGGCCTGAAATATGTACATCATTTCCATGTAATTTTAGACGGAAGCTCTCCGCAGAAGTATTTGCGGCTATTAAAAATATTCTATCCGATGAGGGATATGAATTCAAAGGAGGGATAACCTGATGTCCAATGGAGCTAATTCTGTCCATAAACAGTTAAGAACGGAACTAGAGAATTATATTAAGTCGCAGTATTTTGGAAAGTCTCCAATTTTGCTTTCAACTCTAAATAAGCATATTGACGATGAAGGCTTGCTTTACCAAAGGCCTTTTATTGAATCCTCTCCGGCATATGTTACAGTGCCAAATGGCATTGAAACATCGTCCCTTGAGAATTGGATGAAAGAGTATTTCTTGCAGTTAGCAAAAGCTGGTATAGGAGTATTCCCATCTCCATTTGCTCACCAGATATCGGCGCTTGAAGCTGCAACCAGAGGAGAAAACTTGTTTGTTTCGACTGGTACAGGTTCCGGTAAAACCGAGTGTTTTATGTGGCCACTTCTTGCAAAGATGGCAACTGAAGCAAGGAATTTCAAGGAATCATGGGCAAAACGAGGTGTTCGCACAATTATTATGTATCCCATGAACGCCTTAGTTTCAGACCAAGTTAGCCGACTTAGAAGAATGATCGGGGATCCTGACAACAAATTTATTAAAATCTTCCGGAATACATGCGGTATCGGGGTGCGTCGCCCTCAGTTTGGAATGTATACTGGCAGAACCCCGTATCCAGGAGCTCAACCATCCACTGAACAGGACAGAAAACTTGAAAAAACTTTAGCAAGAATGTCTTTTCCACAAAGTGATTCTGAAAAAGAATTCTTTAATCATCTTCTCAAAGAAGGAAAAATACCTGCAAAGGCGGATATGAATCATTTCCTCCAAGGACTGCATGAGAGTAAACATATTCCAAATGATGATGATGCAGAGCTGATCACACGATTTGAAATGCAGCAATTCTGCCCGGATATTCTCATTACAAACTATTCTATGTTGGAATATATGCTATTGCGTCCCAGAGAACAAAAAATCTGGAATGACACACGCGCATGGCTGGCTTCAAACAGTGAGAATAAATTACTGTTTGTTATCGATGAAGCTCATATGTACCGTGGTTCAGCTGGAGGTGAAGTGGCATTACTGATTCGCAGACTGTTCCATAAGCTCGGTATCAGTCGTGATCGTGTGCAATTTATACTCACTACCGCGAGTATGCCCAACAAAGACCAGCAAGACGTTGATTCTGTAATGAAGTTTGCTAATGAGCTTACTGCTTCCGACACAGCAACCCGGTTCTGTTACTTAACGGGTGAAAGGGAGGTGATTGACGGGCAGTTGAAATATGATATTCCCACCGAGCTCCTCTTAGATTCAGATCCTGGTCAATTTGAAGACAGGGATGACGTGAAACTTTCTGCGCTATTGTCATTCTGGGGACAATTAGATGGATTTGATCCTGGCATTACATCCTTGGAATCAGTATACAACTGGATGTACGAAAATCTAATCTATTATCGCCCGTTCCATGAGCTTATTAAGTATTGCCGCGGGAATGCAGTATCTCTGGGAGAACTTTCTTCTGGTATCTTTCAGAATCTCAATCAAGAGGATGCGCTTAAGGCGGTTAGTGTCCTTTTAGCAATTGCGCCGCTTGCAAAAAACGCAAAAGGTTCTGTTCTTTTCCCCGCGCGTATGCACATGCTCTTCAAAGGTATTTCGGGAGTATATGCCTGCACCAATGCTAATTGTAGTTGCGCTCATTCGGAAGGCGGACTCGCTTTAGGAGAAATCTACCTATCGGATGGTAATTTGGTTTGTCCGCACTGTGGTAGTGTGGTATACGAACTTTATAATGATCGACGTTGTGGTGCGCTGTTCTTCAAAGGCTATGTTCTTGAAGATGACTCGGGGCTTCATGGAAATGTATATCTTTGGCATTATCCTGGTCAGTTGATGGATCACAGGATGAAAGAAATACATCTGTTCATTCCAACTGACGATTTTGAACTTCCTCCAAAACAGGGTAAAAATGCTATACGCCCCTGCTATCTTGATGTTAAAAGCGGATTTATTAACTTTACAGATGACTCATCTTCTGGAAAACCTTGGATTAGAAAACTGTACTATTGCAACTACTCCGCAAAAGGCAGACCACAGATTATTACATTCCCCACTTGTCCGCATTGCAGGCATCAGCTTTCTACATTACAGCTCACTTCGTTTAACACCCGAGGCAATCAGTCTTTTTTCAACCTAATCAAAGCACAATTCCAACTGCAACCCGCTGTGCCGGGAAAGGATAATAATCCAGATCGGTTTCCTAACGAAGGACGCAAAGTTTTACTGTTTTCGGATAGTCGTCAGCGTGCGGCAAAGCTTGCTCGAGATATGTCAGAGGCTTCGGATATTTCTGCTGCAAGGCAATTGTTTGCAATTGCCATCAAAACGATGGAAGAACAACCGGTTGAGCAGTCAATGAATTCGTTGTATGATTACTTTTGCCTTGCCGCCGGTCAGCATCATGTGCAGATTTTTCATGCACCTGAGCGGGTAAAATTTGCTGAAGATTGTACTGTTGCGCTGAATAACTATAATCGCTGTGTAAAACGAGGGCGAGAGTATACCCCAAGATTCACGATTGCAAACGCTCCTGTTCAGATGCAGGAATACCTCCTACGGTTGTTTGCTGGTGGCTATAATACCTTGTATGACTCGGCCACAAGCTGGATTGAACCGACTGATCAGGCTCTTTTTGATGCTGTAGATGCACTTGAAGAGAACGACGTGACAGTTACTGATGAGCAGTTTATTGACTTTTTTAATGCTTGGATACTATCAATTTGCGATATGTCAACAGCCGTCGGCCATACAATTAGTGATACAATTCGGTTGAAAGTCCGCCCCAATTACGGCGGTTACGGACTGGATAAGGATTGGGGATTCTCAAAAACTATTCGCGAGATCATGGAATGGCATGACGGAAATGAAACAGAGATGGTGTGGAAACGGGTGTTAAAGGAAGCATTCCTTGATTCAGCGCAGCCTGACAATGGAAAATTATATGTTGATCTCTCTAGAGTAAAACCACGTTTTGATGCTTCTCATGTATGGTACAAATGTGAACAATGCTCTGAATTGACTCCTTTTACGCTGAAAGGTAAATGTCCAAGCTGTGGATCTTCTCATATCCATGAAATGAAATCTGGTGAATGCGAGGCACTTAGCTTCTGGAGGCAGCCAGTCGATGATGCGCTTCAAGGTAAGCCAATTCATGTAATTGACACCGAGGAACATACTGCCCAGCTCTCACATAAGGACCAACGTGATGATCTTTGGAGTAAAACCGAACAATATGAACTGCGCTTCCAAGATTTAATTCAAGATGGTGAAACACCTGTTGATATCCTTAGCAGCACAACCACCATGGAAGTTGGTATTGATATTGGTTCTTTGGTTGCGGTCGGCTTACGCAATATTCCTCCTATGCGTGAAAATTACCAGCAGCGAGCTGGTCGTGCAGGCCGACGTGGATCTAGTTTGTCTACCATCGTTACTTTCTGTGAAGATGGTCCGCATGATACATTGTACTTCAATGATCCAATTCCCATGTTCCGCGGAGACCCTCGCAAGCCTTGGATAGATATCAGAAGTGAGAAACTCCTCCAACGTCATCTAGCTATGGTTATTCTCCAAGAATTCCTTTCAGAAAATCATATGAGCCTTGACACGGTTCCAGCAGCAGTTTTCCTGAATGAATTCCTTGACAATTTTAAGAACTATCTTGCTTCTTACAATGCTGATAAAGACAAGTTACTTCTACCTGTCGGGATACCATTTCACTATTCAGTGTTTGAGGATGAGCTGAAAAAATCTTTCGATACACTTAGAGAAAAATGTCAGATGCATCCCGAACTTTTTGGAGTAGAAGAAGGAGCTAAGGAAGGGGAGGCAAAGACTCTTCTGGATGCGCTCTATGAAGAAGGAATCATCCCAACATATTCTTTTCCAAAGAATGTTGTAAGTACCTATATACCAGATACATACGGAAAAATTCTTTACGAGGTTGACCGCGGCCTGGATGTGGCTATTGGCGAATATGCCCCTGGTAGAGCAATTGTTGTTGATAAACAAACCTATCAGATTGGTGGATTCTACTATCCTGGAAGCGAACGCCGTCATGGGCAATTGCTAACTCCGGCACGTGCTTACACCGAAGACCCTAATTATGTAAAACCTGTCATCTCATGTCCTGAGTGTGGTTGGTTTGGCCTGATGGAGGAGAAAACCGAGCGCTGCCCGTTTTGCGGAAACAGCGATCTGAAGATTACCCGCGAAATGATGCGTCCCTGGGGTTTTGCACCGAGAAATGCTGAATCAATGCCAGACGTTCAGCTGTCAGAAGAATACACTGCTGTGCAGCAGCCTCTGTATTCAACTCTACCTGAGGCTGAAGAAATGAACCTGGCTCCAGGCTGTAAAAACATACGAATTGCTTCACGGACGAACCAACGAATTATCATGCTGAATAAAGGATTGGATGACAAAGGGTTTATGGTCTGCAAGGATTGTGGAGCTGCTATGCCGGGTGATGATGTTTCTGTTCTAAATGATATTAACAGGCCCTACAAGTCGAAGTTTGTTCGAAGTAGTAAATGCCGTCATAGAAACTGCTTTAATGTGAATCTTGGTTATGACTTTATAACTGATATGTTAGTCCTTGAATTCACAATTGACGACAGGATCATTGATGTCAGAAGAAACGACAATCCATGGCTTAATCGCGCAGCGCAATCCTTAGCTGAAGCGCTACGACTTGTGGCAAGTAAAAAGCTCGATATTGAATTTGCCGAACTTGTTACTGGTTATCGTCTTAGAACTGGTTCTGAAGCTTCTTATGTTGATATTTATCTTTATGATAGCCTGTCCAGTGGTGCCGGTTATGCTGTCAGTGTAGCTGATGCGATTGCTGAACTACTTACCGATATGAAGGAACTGCTAAGTTCTTGCAATTGCGGATCTGCATGCTCTAAATGTCTAAAGCATTATAGAAATCAATATGTACATGGTATGCTTGATCGCTTCACTGCACTCCAACTTCTTGAATGGGGCGTTCATGGGGTAAATGCTTCACCAATCAAACCGGAGACCCAGATTAAAATGATTATGCCTTTGGCGAATATTCTTAAGCAATCTGGTTGTGAGATTACTTCTGATGGTGAAATCATTGCAACTGGGCGAAGAAATAAAAAAAGGGTTGTTGTCTATCCCGCAATGTGGGTTGAGCCGCATGCTGCTGATACTATTTTCGTGAGTGATGCTTATATCAAATATGCTAAGCCATATGCTGTCCAAAAAATCCTTGATAACATTTGAAGTAGACAGCTTTTTGAAGCCTGGCAGTATACGGGAACAATACTCGTAATATGTGTTTGCCATTAAAAACTGAATTAAAAGTAATGGGCATAGCATCCTCATTGTGCATCTTGTAGATTTTAAAGATAGGTCGTTCTCGCAGAAGAGCAGTTGATGGCGCCAAGAATTTATCACAAATTGTTTTGTAGATTCTGCGGTGAGTAAAGTCAGTTGACAATGGGGGATTTCACACTGGTAGCCTCCAAGTGCATTTGATTTTTGCACTTTTTATTGCACACTGGACAACGGATAAGGGGGAGACTGGGTAAGAGATCAGCATGAGAGCAGAATTGTCATAGTACTTACATGGGGTGGCGGAGAGTCTCTCGTTTTAGATCCTATTCCTTACCCGGTGTTTTCATTCAGTAAGTGCGGTATTTTATGCTGTAGGTCCTTATCAAACAGGATGAACCGGTCGATAAAAACAACGGGGACGATCATTTCATGAGAAAGGGTGATTGCTGTGATAGAGTCTATCATGGGAATGCAGACCGCTCAGATTCAGAGTGCTTACAGCACTTCCCTGATGAAGAGAACGATGGATGATGCAGAAAGTCAGGCAATTTCTCTCATCCAGGATATGGTCAATTCTGTTCCCGCCCCTGCTCAGTATGCGTTTGATGTTTATGCCTGAATAATTCAAAACCATGCAGAGCATATTGGCATTTTCTAAACGGTTACCCACCGGTTAGGAATGGCAGAAAACCCACGGCAAGCTATTCAGCTTGCCGTGGGTTTTTAAATTTAGAGGGACAGGCCAACCTTTTGCAGTAAGATCTTCCGTCTCAT
The DNA here is from genome assembly GCF_046973065.1 of Flintibacter sp. Taxonomy (NCBI): domain Bacteria; kingdom Bacillati; phylum Bacillota; class Clostridia; order Eubacteriales; genus Flintibacter; species Flintibacter sp. Next base: position 111,961 of record NZ_JBKVXZ010000004.1, read on the forward strand.
CCAGATGCTCACACTCCACACGCTTATTCTGAATAGGAACGTCGTATTCGATGTTCTCAAAAAGCATTTCCAGATAGTTCTCCCACTCTCACATCTAGGCACGTCTGGATCAGCTGGTACATATTCGGGGCATGAAAGTCCCATACATCACATCCTTGATCTTATCCTTGCTGAACCAATCATTTACTCGAGAAGGGACATCATTGATATATTGATATTGAGATTGATTATATAGTAAAATAACTCTGTCCTGATATAAAAGGAAGTAGACTCACACAGTCATCTACCCAAAGTGTTTATAAGAGGGGTGCAGCAGCATGGACTATCCCATATCTGTTTTTCTCGACTCTAATATTTTTATAGCTTGCAAGTACGATATAAGCGAAGATAGCAAATTGGGGATTCTACTTCGATATATAAAAGCAGGTAAAATCAGACTTTTCCTTAGCAACATAGTTAAAAGAGAAGTTGAGGCACATATTTGCGAAGATGCGGAAAGCGCTGTTGGCTACTTTGAAAAAGCTATGAAGGATGCCCAAAAGCGCATTGATGAGAAAACTCTGGTAAAAACGTCTTTCCATTCATGTTTTAATTTGCCGACAAAAGAACTTGTTAAAGGCGAATTGAAAACGGAATTTGAACAATACTTACTGGATTGCAACGCTATTATTTTAAATAATGAAGGTATAACTTGTGACGCCATACTAAATGATTATTTCTCAGGTGTTGCTCCATTTGAGAATCGCGAAAAGAAAAAGCACGAATTTCCCGACGCTATTATGATTGCAAAACTGAAAAAGGAATTTCCAGAAGGAAAGATTCTATGGGTTATTAGTGATGATGAAGGATTTAAACAGGCACTTCACGGTAGCTCTCAATTTCAATTCCTGTCACGACTGCAGGATCTCTATGATTTAATCAACAAAAATGACCACACTTATCAAGAAATAGAAAAGTACTTTTCTTCTAATGCAGATCAAATACATTCAATTATTTTGAGGGAACTGAAGGCATCCGATATTGAAGTTGATGGGACCGATTATGATAGGAAGGGCATAGTTGAAGGATTTGATTACGATGAGACAGATGTTTTGGAAATTTCAAATCTCAAAGTAAAACTAGACTCCGTCGACGAAATATCTGAAGGCAATGCAATTGTAACAGTCCGCTGCTCTGCGCACTTTTCGGTATATGGCAGTTACGATGATTTTGATAGTGGTGTTTGGGATTCAGAAGATAAAGAATATGTTTTTGTACCACATTATGACGTATACGAAGAGCACGATGCAGATTTTTATTGCGAATTAAAGCTTTGTTTTCAAGAAGAGAATCTTGATTATAGTTTTTCTGTAGAATCGGTTACATGTGATATTAAACTGGATCAGGATTCAAGAGTGGAACGTCTTGTTCAGGATCCGGAGGAAAATGCAAAAGCAGATCAAATGGATGGATTGGAAGAATACTACAGACATTGAAATGCACCCTAGTACGCAATATTATTGTACGTATTTTTATAGTTATGGTGCTCTCGGTTTTCAGTTTCTTCCCACAGTCTTCCATAGCCAGCCTGTCCTCAAAAGCCTTTCTCGAAACATGGATTGCTGTACTAATGCGCACAGTCTTGAAATGACCGCCCTTTACCGGTACACGTCCAGTGTTGAGCACTGCAGCAGCATCTTCTTATGGAATAAGTACATTGCTTGTAAGGCAGGCCCAGAAGAGGACCGGTATGAAGCTACAGCTATGACTCTAAGATTGAGCGTAGTGTTCTCCCAATCAAGGTGACCAGATCTGGTCACCTTGATTTTTTAATTTTATTATATTAAGGCGTTACGTTGAAGAATGTGGCCAATACAATGGTTCTCATTGAAGAATTTGTCAAAAGAGTGTATAATTAAAAAACGGTAGGCTTTGAGCCTGCAATGCCAGCCGTGCGGGATTTTCCGTACGGCTTTTGTTGTATAGAGGATGAGAGGGAGAATATGGGAGAAAGCAAAAAATATATATTTGAAAAACTCACACCAGTAAACACTTGCGATATGGATGTTTATGATTCTGCAATAGATTTTATTTTTAAAGAAGCAGATATTCGAAACGTTGCAATTTCTGGCGCATATGGAGCAGGAAAAAGTAGTGTGCTTGCTGCTTATAAATCAAGACATAAAGAAAAAACTTTTTTGCACATTTCTTTGGCCCATTTCCAAGATAATTCTGAAAAATCTTCCGCTGATGATTCCTCTCCTGTAAAAGAATCTGTTCTTGAAGGAAAGATTCTCAACCAACTTATTCATCAAATACCCACTGATAAAATCCCTCAAACCAATTTTAGGGTAAAAAAGTCCACCAGTAATAGGATAGTCTTAGGATACACAATCGCAGTATTGGTGTTCTTGATTGCTCTTTTTCATATTTTGTTTTTTCATGGATGGTCCACTTTTGTTAGCGGGTTGTCAGCTAGCGTTGTGAAAAATATATTAAACCCGTCTATTAACAATCTTTCTTTGATATTCAGTGGAGTTTTGTGCGTTGGTCTTGCTGGCCTTTTCTTGTTCAAGCTATTAGTAATTCAAAAAAATAAAAGTATCTTTAAAAAACTAAATTTTCAAGGCAATGAAATTGAAATCTTCTCAGAAAGTAATGACTCCTTTTTTGATAAATATCTCAATGAGGTCTTATATCTTTTTGAAAATGTTGATGCCGATGTAATTGTTTTTGAGGATATGGATCGTTTCGATGCGCATAGAATTTTTGAAAGGCTTCGCGAAGTAAACACTTTAGCGAATATTCAGAGGAGTAAAGAGGGAAAAAAGATTCTGCGTTTCTTCTATTTGCTGCGAGATGATATATTTATTTCCAAAGATCGTACAAAGTTTTTTGATTATATCATTCCTGTAGTTCCCGTCGTAGATAGCTCAAATTCTTACAATCAGTTTATTTCGCACCTAAAAAAGAATGATTTATTTTCAAAATTTGATGAAGGTTTTTTACAAGGCATATCTTTATATGTGGACGACATGCGCTTGCTCAAAAATATTTGTAACGAGTTCTTGATTTACTATAACAGGCTGAATACGACTGAGCTGGACTACAACAAAATGCTCGCCTTGATAACTTATAAGAACTTGTTCCCGCGAGATTTTAGCGATTTGCAATTGAATAGGGGGTTTGTATTTGCACTTTTTGATAATAAAAGTAAGTTTATTGAAAATAGGGTTGAGGAACTTCGTAGTGCAATTCAGGACAAACGGGGACGGATCGCAAACGCTAAACAAGAAGTTGCCCAAACAACTGACGAGTTAAATCTTATTTTCGCGCCTAAAAGAATTCGCTATACATCCCGTTTAAGTGATACGGATCAAGCCGACTATAATCGAAGACTGCAGGCAGTACAAGATCAAGAAAAAGGTGTTATAGGACAACTTGAGAAAGAACTCGCTACAGAAGAAAAAGAACTTCGTAGCATAGAGAATGCGCCATTATCTTCTATAATTACCCGTGAGACTGTTGATCATATTTTTAGTTTGACTGTCACTAATGAAATTGGAGAAGAAACTACCTTTAATGAAGTAAAAGCGAATGAATATTTTCCTCTTGTTAAATATCTGATTAGAGAGGGATATATAGATGAAACTTATGCGGACTATATGACATATTTCTATGAAGACAGTTTGAGCCGCGTCGACAAAATCTACCTTCGTAGTATCACGGACAAAAAAGCCAAGACTTATGATTACCAGTTAAAATCACCAGAAATGGTATTTCATCGCTTACGTCCCATTGATTTTGATCAGGAAGAGACTCTAAACTTCATGCTCTGCGACTATCTTTTAAGTGCGCAAAGTGCATCTGAACATTTATCTCACCTAATTTCTCAACTGCACAGTACAAAAAATACTATATTTGTTGCTCAATTCTTTGATTTTACAACCAATATACCTGCTTTTATCCGGGCTTTTAATACGCAATGGCCGAGCCTTTTTGTTGATATGCAGGATGTGGATGGGTTTAATCAGGAGCAATTAAAATTATTTTCGGTTTATATGTTATATTATTTAGATCAGGATACGCTTGATACAGTTAACCGAAATAAAGTGTTGACACAGTACATTAATAACTCGGAAGATTACTTGTCGATAGATACTCCGCAAATTGATAAACTGATTGCTGCATTCAATCAATTAAATGTTTCTTTCCCTGAGATTGATTATGAACACGCTGAAAAAGAACTGTTCCGCGCAGTATATGAAAATAATCTATATGACCTTAATTTTGATAATATAGCATTATTTTTGGAAAAACTGTGGGGAATTGATATTGTTGAGGACATTCGGCATAAAAGTTATACAATAATCAGTGGAAAAAGAAACTCTCCCCTCTACAAGAGAGTAGAAGACAATATGCCGGATTACTTTGCAATCCTTTTGGAGGAATGCGATGGAAAAATATCAGATGAAGAAAGCAATGTTGTTTTTCTATTAAACCGCAGCGATATTGATGTATCGAGCAAAAAAGAATATGTCGAATATTTAGACACTAAGTTGCACAACTTGTCTGACTTTACAGACCATTCAATTTGGAGTTCGTTGCTTGATTCCGGAGAACTTATTTGCTCTGAGCGTAATATCTTAAGTTATCTTGGCGAAAAGCAGAAGGTGGATTTTTCACTTGTGAAGTATATCAACAGTGCAGACAAACCTTTAGATTTTTCACCCCAAAATATTGATATTACAGAAGAAGAGAGAGATGTCCTACTTGACTATATAGTGAGTTGCAACAATATTGTTGATGAGCGGTATAAGGATATCATGGCTACTATTGGACTTCAGTATGTGAATTTCGGCGTTTCGGGTATTCAGGATTCCAAGATGGCTATCTTGATAGACAATGATATCATTCAGATGAACACTGCTACCCTAACCTATGTGCGAGCGGAATATGAATCAAGCCTATTTAGATTTATCCGGAAGCACATAAAAGAATACTTGGATCTTATCAATGATGAACTCTTTATTCAAGAAGAGCTTGTGGAGATACTATCATGGGATGTTGAAGATTCCTATAAAATGAAGCTACTCAGCTATTCGACAGATGCAATTTCGATTATTGGGAAAAACTATTCGCTTCAAATTTGTGTATATATACTCAAAAATAATTTGCAGCAAGATGATATGACTTCCTTTTACCTGTCATACAATCAGCAACCTAATGAGATCAAAGAAATAGTTTTGCAAAATGCGACAGATCATTTTGAGGAAATAATTGATGATCCACGCATCGCTGAAGAGCCTTTAAAGGAAGATTTGCTTTGTGCTGGTAAAATTTCTTTTGAAGATAAAGTGCACCTTCTTGCGGTGATGCTCCAAGATATCAATCAAGCCGAAGCATTAAAGTGTTTATCGATTCTCAAGCTAACAGACTTTATTCAAATCTTTGATTCTCATAGCAGACCAAAATTTGAGAGAACTGCTCAAAATCAAGTATTGCTAGATGCGTTCAAGAGGAAAAAATGGATATACGAGTATTATGAAGATGAGAATCATCCGGATTATTACAAGATTAGGAGGAGGGAGCCTAGAAAAACTGAAGTAGAAGAGAACCGAGATTAAGAGTTAAGTCGCTTTGCAGCTTTTGTAGTATCTTCAGTAATTTCTCCCTTCTGGAATATGGTCACATCTATTCCAGTTCCTTATTAGTGTGTAAGACGTACAGAGTATCTCTGCTCCTTCTTGAGAAGAAAGGTAACGCTATCTTTTCGAGGGGGAGCAGATTTTTATCGATGGATTATCACAGGCTATAATTTGATGCACCCAAAACCAACCATCTATACCAAAGTGAGATTTCTTGTTTTACGGAATCATCCGAAATTCAATACGCCGAAACAGTGGACACCCCACATAGATCCCACACGTCAACGCTTATGATATAATAATTAGTCATTTCATTACTTGCGCTAACCGCTTTACTTCGCCCGCTGTCGTAGCATAATACACGCCGTAACCCGGTCAGTGATGGTGCCGCGATCCCTGGCCGGATAGAATTCCAGCGCGGGTGAAAGCACCTCCCGGATCTCTGCTGCAGTTAGTATGGGCATCCGGAGTTGCGGTCCAAATAGGCTGCGGGCGGTGTTCCGCTGCCGGGTGAAGGTGGTCAGGAAAGGCCGCGCCTTGAGAGAAGTGATCAGAGCAGCGGGCTCGATGTCCATGCGGGAGAATTGCGTGTTGGAGAGCAGTCCAGCTCCATTGTCAAAAATAGGACAGTAGCTGTAAACGCCGTTTTCCTGGAGGACAGCGATATTGTTGAGATGCCGGTCGTCGTTACAGAACAGAGCGTCCACCTCAAAGAGCAGTGTCAGATACTGGGGAAAGTCCGTAAGGCCCGTATAGTCTGCCGTGGCTTCTGCCAGGTAGGCGATCCGGCGCTTGTCACTGGGAATCCGCGCAAGCTTGTCCCGTAAGGGCATTCCCAAGCAACGGGTCAGCAGATGGTTCAGCGTGATGATGGACTGGCCTTCTTTCAGAAAATTAGAACTAACGCAACCTGTCCGCTCTTGCCCATGGACACGCAGAGTTTCCATACGGTAGCGAAGAAAGGTGAACGGAGTGTCGCACTCAATATTGCTCTGCTCCAGAAGTTGAGAGATCACGGTTTCCGCCAAGGCTTCATACCCAAACTGGTCCAGCTTGTACCAGCTATCCGTGCCAGCGTCGTACCATTTTTCCTGATTTCCCTTGGAAGATGTCTCTGCAATTTTCTGATTTGATACCAGAGAGATACTCATGGCAGCACCTCCAGCCACTGCTGATCCTCAGCCATACGGCCTTTGGTTTTTTGGATGATCTGCAGAGGGTCATATTCCGCCACGCCGATGGCCTCTAGATACTCCCGCAAGCCGGCTCGCTGGCGTGGTATGCAACGCTCTTCCAGGAAGGCTTGGAAGTCGGCCCAGGAGGGGCGGGGATTATTGCCGAACGCCGTTTTTACCGGGTCGACCACATGATTTTCTGCAGACACGGTTTTCGCCGTGAAGTCCGCGCGGATAGTGGTGCAGAGCCGCTGGCCGTCGTAGAAGCGGAAGGTGCGGACGTCGTGTTCCGCGTCAGAGACGGCATCCGGGCGGGAAAGGGTGATCTGTTCTCCGTCAAAGGAGAGTTCCAGTTCCCGCTGGGATTCGCTGACGCCCATGGCCTCCAGCCAGGTAGTAGGCAGCGTGACCTTGCAGGTTCGGGATCCTTTTGCCGCAGTTCCGCCTGCGGCACTGATATTCACTTTTGCAGTGCGCTTCTCCACAGCACATCACCTCAAAAATATTATATGCTATTCGGTACGAATAAACAAGGAAAATACGCTGTTGCCATTTCTGGTGGCAGAGAAATTTTTCAATGGGGACATTCCGCATACCGGATGCCGGGATTGTTTCGTTAGTGGAACCCCAGCATCTCCCGTACCATCCCATAGTGCTTGGCCACCGTATGCCGGGTCACCTTTGCACCCCTGGCAATGATACTGTAATTTGTCTCGTCCGGGTGAAGCCGCAGGTATTCCCAGATTTGCCGCTGCTTCTTAGTGAGCTTATCCGGTGAGACGATTCCCCGCAGGCGGTCTTGGATAGCTTTCCGCTCTGCGTTCATCTGCTGAATCAGCACATTTAGCTTTGCCTCGCACTCCTCCCGGGTGTGGGCGTAGACGCATTTGGAATGCTTCGTGCCGTCCGGCCAGGTGGGGGAGTAGCGTCCCTCAAAGAGGTGGTCGTTGAGTTCATTGATGCAGCCGGTGCCGGGCTTTCTGATGCGCCGCATGACCGGTTTGAAGTCGGCGAGGGGGTTCTGCGCTGCCTCCGAAGTGTCCTCCGCCACCTCATTGCCCAGGCCTCGGTCGATCTTGGCGGCGGCTTCGCTGAGCATGTCGCCGGTGATATGGGTGTAGATATCCAGCGTGGTTGCCGCTGACACATGGCCCAGCATGGCGGAGAGGGTCTTGATGTCCATGCCGTTTTCCAGGGCCATGGTGGCGAAAGTATGGCGCAGATCATGGAAGCGGATTTGCTTGCACTGGGCCCGCTCCAGCGTCACATGGAGCCGCCGGAGCATGGAGCCGGGGGTGAGCGGCGCATCCTCCTTGATGGGCGAGGGGAATACCCAGCGGCATTTGGCCGTTTTCTGATACTCCCGGAATACTTCTATCACTGCAGGCGGCAGCACCAGCTTGCGGATGGATGCCTTGGTTTTGGGGATGCTTATCTGCATCTTTCCGTTCACTTCATAGATCTGCTTGGTCACAGACAGTGTCCCGGCATCCAGATCCAAGTCGGACCATTGCAGGGCCAGCAGCTCTCCCCGGCGCAGTCCCGTGGACAGGTCCAGCAGGAACAGCTCGAAGTATCCATCTGCCTTGGCCTGCATGAGAAACCGCTGGAGTTCCTGGCGGGACAACACCTGCATCTCCCGGCCCCGTTTGGGCGGCAGCTTGCAGCCTATTGCCGGGTTGGTCCGGATCAGGTTCTCCTGCACCGCCTGGTCCAGGGCTGCCCGGCATTTGGCGTGGCACATCCGCACCATCCGGTCGGAGAGACCCTTGCCGTAGAGATCGGTGCGGATGAGCCGGCCCTCCTTTTTCAGGTGGGCGTAGAACTGCTGGAGATCCTTCTGGGTCAGTTGGCACAGCGGAATCTGGCCCAGCTGCGGAATGACGTGCTGGTAGATGTTGGTCTCATAGGTGTGCTGCGTGGTGGGGCGGAGACCGGACTTGACGTAGGTCTGATACCAGAAGTCCACCCATTCTCCGAAGGGCATGTCGGCACGGATCTTTTCAGACTTGGTGTTGCCTACCGCCTCCATGAGCTTGGTGAGCTTTTCCTGACACTCATGCTTGCTTTTGGCCAGCACGTTTTTCGTCTTGGGCAGGCCCTTTTCATCGTATCCCACCACGGCACGGCCTTCCCAGCGGCCGTCCTTGCGCTGCCTTATGGTGCCGGTTCCGCTTTTTCGTTTCCTTGCCATGGGTTCAACTCCTCTCCCAGCAGATCTTTCAGAAAGCCGCCAACCACATCGCTGGCGGCTTTTTGCATGTCCGGCGTCACATGGGTGTAGGTGTCCAGCGTGAAGGAGGCGTTGGTGTGACCCAGGATGCCGGAGAGCGTCTTGGCATCCACGCCGCTGGCCAGCGCGTGGGTGGCGAAGGTGTGGCGCAGATCATGGAACCGGATGCGGGGCAGTCCTGCCTCTTTCAGCAGTACCTTCATCCAGTAGTAGGCGGCGCTGGGGCGCACCGGCTTCTCCGGCGCCAGAGGATCCGGGAAGATCCACAGACTGATGGAGTGTTTCTTCCGCTCCTTCAGACGCTGGATGGTGCTGGGCGGGAGACGGATGGTGCGCCTGCCCCGTTCCGTTTTGGTTTCGCCGATCTCCAGCTCCCCTCGCTTGGGGGCATTCACAGAACGGAGGATCTTCAGCGTCCCGGTGCTCGCGTCGAAATCCTTCCACATGAGACCGCAGATTTCACCCCGGCGCAGGCCGGTGGTCAGCTCCGTGTAGAAGAAGTCCCGCCAGGTTTCGTTCTTGTCCACTGCCGCCAGGAAGGCGTCCATCTGCTCCCGGTCCAGAACCTGCTTGGGCTTGTAGCTGTTCTTGGGCAGCTTGGTTCCGTCCGTGGGATTGTAGGGGATGATGTGATCCCGTTCCGCGTCTTTGAGACACCGGTGGAGCATGGCGTGGATGCGGAGCACCATGGTGTCCGACAGTTCGTACCCGTACTCTGGGTGGTCGTGGACCCGGCCTTCTTTTTTCAGCTTCTGGTATAGCTTTTGTATATCCAGACGAGTGATGCGGGAGATGATCTTGCCGCCTAAGTAGGGCTTCACGTAGCACCGGATGTACTGCTCGTAGCTGCGCAGGGTGTTGGGACGCAGAGTGACAGCACCGTACTCCTCCATCCAGCGGTCCAGGTACTCACCCAGGGTCATGCGGCTGTCCTCGGTGAGCTGCGCATCCTGATAGAGATCCATGTCCCGGTGGAGCTTGGCCAGCAGTTCCTTTTGCGTCTTGGCCAGCACGTACCGGAAGATGGGCTCGCCGTTTTGCTTGTGGCCCACCACGATACGGCCCTCCCAGCGGCCGTCCTCCCGTTTGCGGACCATACCGTCTCCGGATGGTCTCCGTTTACTCATGCTCGATCACCTCTTGTTTGTCTGGTTCCTTTTCTTTGATATAGCGATGCACGCTCATCACTCTTTTTGCTCCTGCCGGCGCAGTGCACGCTCCTCTTCATCGTCTTCGAACGAGTAGTGCGTCAGCTCTCCGGCGATCCCCAGCCCCAGCTGGAAGCCGGCGGTGAAGGACGCCAGGGAGACGTCCTCCCGCAGCTCGATGGCGAGATCCGTCAGTTTCAGCAGCGCCTCCCGGTCCTGCCGGTCCAGCTTGTCCCGCAGTGTGAGACGCAGCGTTTCCAGCTCCCGGCGGATCTCTGTGCAGTCCGGCTCCCGGAAGAACCGCTGATGCAGTGCTCTCATGTAGTCGTTCATGTGTGCCGCCTCCTTCTTTTGCTACACACAATACCGTCCGGCGTGCGGAATAGCCAGAGAGACACAGCACTGTTAAGAGAAAGTTATCATTTGCTTTTACAGCAGATCGTCCTCGTCCGCGACATCATCCTGACAGAAGGAACCGCCTTGTTCCCGACGATAGCTTTGCAGGAACGTGGGGGCGCGGCCCAGGTGTTTGACTTCCTGTATACTGTCTGCCTGAATGGACCGCACCTCGCTCTCCGGCAGGTGCGCCATCCGCGCCAGGATGCGCGCCATGGTGGCGACTTCCACCGACAGTTTGTACTGTCCTGTGCCCAGAGATTTGCTCAGTGTCTCGAACCGCTCCATGGGAACTTCACCCCGGCTGCGCAGTTGAGCGAGTTCATGGGACAGAAGATGGGAGCAGTAGAACTCGATGGCCTGCTCCACGAAGTCATTGCGGGAGCTGACACCTGCCCGCCGCAGATTGTCGTCGCATAGTTTCAGGTGCCGCGGGGTCACCGCGAGTCCTGATTTTACCCGTTTTTCTAACATTTCCGGTCCTCCTTCCGGTACCAATTCAGATCACGTTGGAAACGGCCCTCAATCCTCTGCCGTTTCCCGATTTGTTCAAATGAAGAGCACCCTGTTTGGTACCAAACCTCCAAAACCGCCGCGGTCAGCGGTACCCCGGCCCGCATTGCGGGTCCGGTGTTTTTGGGGCGAAACGGTACCTTTTAGGTGCACGCCCCTTTATCTTGTCCCAAATTCGGCCGGCCGAAAGGGCCCCAAACAGGGCGGAATCCGAGGGGGGAGAGGGGGATCGCAGAAAACGGTCCCACTCTCCCGCACAGCCCCGTCACACGCCTTCGGGATGTACTTCTGGTGCTGGGATGGGGTTGTCCTGGCCGGGCGCACACAGGGGCTCACAACGCGTCTCCGGCGCACCGCCTCCGGCATACCGCCGCCGATTCAGATTTCGGAACTCCCGGAGGTTTCGGATGATGTCGTCTTTCAGCATCTGGTCGCACAGCATCACATTCCAGATGGTGCGCTGGAAGCTGCCGCGCACTTCTCCCAAGCATCTGTGCGCGAGGGCCTTTTGTTCCTCCGTGAGATCGCCGCGGGACGGATCGGCCATGTACAGAGTCAGTGCTTCCTCCGGCATGGGTGCCCCGTGGAGAGCCTGCCACTGGGTCTGGATGTACTGCCTGGCCACCAGGAAGTACTCTGCTGATGCATGGGGGTCTTGCTCCAGGATCTGATCCAGCAGATCCGCCAGGATGGTCATAGGGCAGCACCTCCTTTCGGGGCGGAAGCGGACAGGCGCTTTTTCACCCTCTGTCGTTCTGCGGCAGCATCTAGCGCAGCCAGTAGCCGCTGGTGATACAGCTCCATCGCATTTTGCACCGGTAGGATGGTGTAGCGGAGACTACCGTTGCGCTCTTTTCCGTTGGCGTCCAGCACCATGGTGCGGTTAGTGGCGATGAGCCCGGCCGCTTCCAGCTCCAGCACGTACTTGCGCACGGTGTTGTTGCTGGCGCCGATGGCCTGTCCGATGGTCTTGTAGCTGAGCGTGCACTGATAGGTCTTCCGGTTCTCCCGGTAGAGCAGGAAGGCATAGATGGCGATGGCAGCGCATCCAAGGTCCAGGTGGAAGACTTCATCCGGCAGAGAGAAAAACTTTTCGTTGGTACTGACCGGGATCAGGTCCGGTGTGATGAGGCCTTGCTGCACCAGCTCTTCCAGGATGGGGCCGATGACACCGGTTTTCAGATCCAGGGTGTCGGCCACTTCCTCCGGCGTTGCTTTGCCGGGAAGTTCCCGGTGACGCCGGTAGTGGAGATAGGCCAGCATAGAGAAGGCCGGGTACTTGAGATGGTACTTCCAGATCCGGTTCGGAAGCGGGAAACGGAAGGATCTGGAGTCACGATGACAGGGGAAGCAGAACATCAGCCGCCGCCTCCTTTCGCGTGGCCGTTTACCCATTGGATGAATTGTTCCTTGGGGACCACCATGCGGCTGCCCACCCGCAGTGTTGGAAAGTTCGGATCGTGCATCAGCTCATATCCGCTCGACACCGACACTCCCAACACTTGTGCCACCATTTTCGCGTTGAGAAACAGCGGCAGGTCGTCGTAGCTTTTATGGATCGATTCTTTCATACCTGTATCATCCGATTGACTTTTATAATTCCATCTGGTACAATGATCATAACAAAAACATGAAGTATATTCAATGGGTTTTAACCAGTTCATGGAAATTTAAAAAATTATCGGGTACATCACAGGAGGCCACTAGCATGGATGATCGATTTGCTGATGAGCGCAAATTCAAAAGCAGCTTGGATGATTTTTCAGTACTTTTTCATGAGGACCGTGTTTACGTGGGTGAGCGGGCGTATCCGACCGGGCAGTGTGTCGTGGACATTCTGAATGTCGGGGAAGAAGAGTTGTCTGCAATTGATCAGGCGTTACAGGATGTTTACCATGCCATACAGCGTGTGTGGAAAGAGGATACCAAGAACTCCGTGCAGATCGCACAGGAGAAAATGCAAGAGGTCTGGATTCTTGTATCCAGGCTGCCGGTCTATCGGGATATGCATATTGATTGGTCACAGCCAATCTCTCAGAATGCCGATTTGGTAAAAACGTTTTGGACTGTGCTTCGAAAGATACCAGTCAAACAACGGGCAGAAGTGGGCAAGCAGCTGCGCAGCCTTACAGGTGTGATGGATTTCCTGCGGGTTTTCCGAAAAGAAATCATGCAGATACTGGACGCATATTTAGAACCCTTGAAGCGAAGAAATTCGGAAGCTTATGCAACAGGGATCTATCGATTCTACAGTGATATGGAAACAGCAGGGAGAGAGAATCATGAGTCACCTCCTGAACACAGTTTTCCGGTTCAAGTGAAATTTGTTCCCATGGAGTCTCCCACAGATAAGGGCAAAATCATCCTGGCGGAGCAGACACGGTTTTCTGGTCTGACAGGATTGATATCCTTTTTGGAAGTTGAGTTCTTTCGAGGACTGACCGTTGGCAATGCTCCGCGGAAATGCCACAACTGTGGGAAATATTTCTTGCTGACTGCCGGGTACAACACCTGCTACTGCAATAATATTGCGCCGGGGGAGACAGTGCGTACCTGCAGAAAGGTAGGAGCACACCAGAAAGCGCTGCGGCGCAATTCCGAGCGCACACTTGCTGAGAGAGAAATTTACCGGGTATATAACAGATTGAAACAGAGAAAGACTCGGGGAAAAATCAATGCCGATGAATGGAATACCTTGATGGCCCAGGTGTGGGAATTACAAAAACAAGTAGAGCGCGGGGAATTGACTTATGACGAACTTGTGCAGCGGTTGGACGCATTCTGATGGTGATAACGCAAAGCAGAAACAGTGAGCAGATGACAAAAAGGGCCGGCAGAACTGCTCAGCTCTGCCGGCCTTTTCTTTGATATAGCGATGCATGATTTTAGGGATGACTGCTTCTTCGAGTGTTGACATTCTCACGACTCTGTCTCATAGGGCCAGGTGTTGATGCCGCCGAATTCATAGATGTTGGTGTAGCCTAGTTCAGCCAGGGCAGAGGAGGCGGTTTTGCTTCGGTTCCCGCTGCGGCAATAGACCAGAACGGTAGAATCCTTTTCGGGGATCACCTCCGCGGCAGTCTCTTCATCAATGGTACCCACCGGCAGCAGGACGGCACCGGGAATGTGGCCGCTGTCATATTCGTCCTGCTCCCGCACATCCAGGATAATGACATCCTGGGTGTCCATCATCTCTTTGGCCTCTTCCTGGGAGATCTGCTGGTAGTCGTTCTCTGATGAGGAATTCGATGCAGTTCCTCCGCATCCGGTTAACAGCAGAAGGAGAAGGAACAAGGGCAGAATCCGTTTCATTTGAGCACCTCCAAAAGTCCTGCGGCAAAGGCCTTGTGCCCTTGCTCTGTGAAGTGTACGCCATCATAGGCCAGGGAAATATTCCACATTCCGGCATCGGCAAAGCAGATGCCCATTCGCTCCGCCAGGGCATGACAGAGCTGGGCGAAGGTATGGGAATCATCAATGAGCTGCTGATTGGGCACCCATGCCCCCAAGGCTACCGGCGGCGGTGCGATCAGGAGGATCTTCTTTCGATCCAAGGTTATGCCGGAGAGAAATCTCTCCAGCCTCTCAGCGGCCTGCTTCGGGCTCCGGCCCTGGAGTAGGTCGTTGATCCCCAGCATGACGATCATCAGATCTGTGTCAGCAGGGAAGGAAGGGGCAGAGGAAGGAATCTCCCGGCCGTTCTGACCCATGTTGGAGATTGTCCAGTCTTTTTGCGTGGCTAGAATGTCTACCCACCTGCTGTCTGCGTCGTAACGTCCGCCGAAATAGCTCCGGGGATCATAGCCAAAGGTATTGGAATCGCCGAAGCAGATGACTTTCATCTTGTAGTTCCTCTTCTCTGTGTAATATTTCGTATATCATCTGTTATTAGAAACTGCCGCCAGTAATGCCTGCTCTATGCGTTCTTTCTCTCCGCTTCCATCTGTTCGAAGACGAAGTAGTGGCATTCCGCACCGTTCAAAAATCCGGTTTTTCTTCTCATCTCTGCTTGCCTGGAGGCTTCCAGCAGCGTGAAAAGCAACGCCGTCCACTTCGATTGCCAAGAGAGGCGATTTATCCATTCGGCGGAACAAGAGAAAATCTACATGGGTTAGGGGATTGCGAGCGTAAGTTGTTTCTTCCTCTGTCAATATGGAGTAGTCTTTCACCAAATTGACCAAGGACACATGGGCGGCACAATCCACGAAAGAAAACTCTGCCTTTTGAAGAATTTCTTGAATTACGGCGTAGAGAAGGTTTTCTGAGTCATATTCCGAGACTCTCTTGTGCTTTTTCAGAAAGGATCGCCGCTGTTCAGCATACCCCTGATAGAGTAAATCGAAAACGGAGTAGACTGTACTTTCGATTACCGCGCAGTTGTTGTACTCGATGTAGCGGGCCAGATCCCCGTAATTGGTTCGATCATTCTGCGGATCCTGCGAGGTGACAACAGTCAATGACTTGACCGCTCGAGAAACCGCCACATTCAGCATCCGAGGATCATCTACAAATTTCGTAATGATATTATCCACGGAAGTCAGGATGATAGCGTCCTTCTCACGGCCTTGGAACTTATGGACGGTAGCCACTTCCAACTCTTTGCCCAGCTGTGTTTGAATTGCTGCTACCTGATCCCTGTACGGTGTGATAATGCCGATACTCTCATACCCTTGTTTCGCCAAACGGGGAAGTACTTCCAGCCGGATTACATCAATCTGTCTTTGGTTCAAATGATCACGGGCGTGGTTGCCGGGTGCTGTCCGGTACATGGTCAGCACATCGGGCTCCTCATGGTCCTCCGTCATGACAATGAGCTTCCCACCATAGAATTTCTGATTGCAGAAATTGATAATCTTGGGATGGCAACGATAGTGTTCTCGCAGGAGAACCATAGGAGCTTCCGGCCATGCGGAGATGGCAGAGGAGAGCAGACTATGAGCAGAGAAATGGTAGGACTCCGGGAGAGAATACCGCTTCCAGATTTCCTCGCTTTTCTGAGTATTCTGACTGTCCAGCACATTCGGGAGCTGCTGAAGATCTCCTACGATGACGATGTTTTTGGCACTGGCAAAGGCGAGGACACCAGTGGCCAGATCCACCTGAGAGGCTTCATCCACGATGAGATAATCGTAGATATGTTCAAAGTTCAAGGTGCCCTTGATAGAGTAAGTCGTACTCAGGATTACTGGATATTCATGATTGAATTCTTTGGATTTTGCCCGGAAATCCCGCATTTCAAAGCGCTGGCGGGGCTTCTGCCAATGGAACTTTTTGCTTAGCTCTGCCCGGAATAGCCGCAGAGACTTTTCCGTCAATTCCGCCATCTTTTCGTCAAATGCATACTGCTCCAGCTTTTTCTCCAGTTGAGCCCGTTCATCCGTCAATTCTTGCCGGCGTACCACATAAAATTGCCGCTGGAGATACGGAATTACCAGCTCCGGAGCCTGGAGAAACACTTTCAGCGCACTGCGATTGAAGCGAAAGAGAATGGATATCTTTTGGAGCAGACCCAGTTTGTTCTCCTGCTGGGCATACTGCTCGTATTCTAACCAGAGAGATAGAATCTTTTGAGAGGAGAGACCTTTCACCTCATTCCTTGGGGCCTGGGCGTAAGTGTTGTAGTACTCACCAAAATAGTGTTCTTCCGGTGTCAGCTGTAAGAGTTCTTGTTCAATGGCTGCAATACGATTCTTTGCGTTGAGCATCTCACTGAGCTCTTTGGAGAGAATCGTTACCTCCTGATCCAGTTGCGACTTCTCTTCCGTCTCTAGAACCCAAGACGACATATCAGGATATCGCTCAGTCTGGGCTTCCAGAAAATGTTCCTTATTGGCACGGCTTCCCAGGAAAGCAGTCAGAAAGGAGAGACCTTTCTTTTCCAGTTTTTTCCGCCACATTTAAGGTGGCGGAGTTGTTGTTAGAGACAACAGCTACCGTCTGGCCATTCCGAACCGCATTGGCGATAATATTCAAAATGGTTTGTGTCTTACCGGTACCGGGAGGCCCTTGGATGATACTGACCTGAGAAGAAAGGGCATTCTCTACTGCTGTTTTCTGGCTCTGGTTCAGCCCAAAAGGGTAGATAATAGATTCTGGAAGGGCCCGTGCTGCGGGCTTTTTGGAGGCATCCAGGTAGCAGGATAGGACAGTTGCATCACTAACACTTTTGATGCGTTCGTACTGGGCACTCAGGATGTTGAGGCCACCTTCAGCTACCAGACTGACCGCCGTTGCCGTTTCTTTGAAGTATTCAAAAACGCCTGCCTGTTTCTGGTTCGTAAGACAGTTTTTCTGGAGTTCCACCCGTCCTTTTGGATATGTAAGGGCTTTTTTCTCATTCCGGAGGAAACGGTAAAAGGGGCCAAAATCCAGAATCTCATCAACCTGCGAAAGAGGATTTCCGTCCACAGTAATGATGAACTCCGAAGGAGTGATATGATTTTGTGCTTTTAAGAGACGTACTTTTCCAGCGTGGTAGCGATAGGACTTAGGGGAACTAGTATAGACTACCTCGCACATACCGCCCTGAAAATGGAAGCTGGCGACGGAGTCTGTTTTATCCTGGCCATTGACCAGGAGCATGTATTTTTTGTTGTCCATCGCATTCCCCTACTTTCGGTTATATGTTTTGACGACTATAATACTGCTCCAGCTTCTCATCACAGATCCGCTCAATTTCCTGCTTCTCCTCTCGGGTCAGCTTCTTCCAGACAGACTCGTCCACCTGGATCACGCCCAGGGTCTTGGTGTGGTGGAGCATCTGCATATCCTCAAACCGCTTGAAGGGGTTGGACAGGATATTCCGCTGGGCCTGGGCGTCAGTGTAGCCGCCCTTGGCGTAGATGCTGTTGGCCTTTTCCACCACCAGCCCAGCCGCCCGGCGGGCCTCGTAGAACTCCCGGAAGTAGGTGACGATGTCGCCGAGCTTCACCCGGCCCTTGTCGTCGGCGAACAGCAGCACCGCCTTGAGCAGCACCGGCTTGTAGGAGTAACTCATATCCATCTGCCGTACCATATCCAGGAACAGATCCTTGCGGTTGGAGTCGTCAATAAGCGTCCAGCCATATTGTTTCGCATACTTCTGGAGGGTTTCCTCTTTGAAGTACTTGAAGGTTCGGTGTTCACTCATGGGCACCACCAAGTCGGGCACCAGCAGACCGTCCCGGACATACCGCTCGATGGTCTCCGTCTGCACATCCACCCGGCGGACAAACTCCATCTGGGAGATCATACCAGCGGCCTCTTCCTGCCAGTTGAAGATGTCCACCAGCTCGTAGTCCAGGGCATCAACCGGCCAGTCGATGAGGGCATCCGGGCGCTCGCCTCGGTCGTAGAGGCCCTGTTCGGCAACCTTTTGCTGCTTGGTGCCCAGCACCAGCGCACCGGGCTTGTAGTCTTTCAGCCGGAACAGGCGATGCATGGAGTAGGGCATGTTGTACTGGCTGGCGTTGTCTACGAAGTCGAACACCATCAGGCTTTCCTTGCCGGGGAACAGCCGCATACCGCGGCCCAGCTGCTGGGTGTAGAGCACCTTGGACATGGTAGGCCGGGCCATAAACAGCACTTCGGTAGCAGGGCAGTCCCAGCCCTCGTTGAGCAGGTCACAGGCGCACAGTACCTTGGTCTCGCCTTTCTCGAACCGGGCCAGCACCTCCCGACGGTCACTGGCCTTGATCTCACCAGACACTGCTTCAGCGGCCACGCCGGCATCATGAAGCCGCCCGGCGATCTCCTGGGCGTGTTTGACGGAGGCACAGAAGATGACGGTCCGCTTGTCCTTTACATATTGGAGCCAGGTGTCCACGATGAGCTGGTTCCGCTCCGGTACGTAGATCTTGCTTTCCAGGTCTCGAATGTTGTACTGGACGCTGTTGAAACGAACCTTGGTTAAGTCAATATTGGTATGGATGCGGATGCACCGCACCGGCACCAACTCGCCGATCTCCACGGCGGTCTGGATGTCCAGCTTGTGAGCAGTATTTTTGAAAATATCTAGGATATTCTTGTCGTCAGCCCGCTCCGGCGTGGCGGTCAGGCCCAGGGTAAATTCCGGTGTGAAATAGGACAGAACCTTCTGATATGTATCGGCGGAGGCGTGGTGTGCCTCGTCCACGATGATGTAGCCGAAGTCATCCGACTTGAACCGTTCCAGGTTCAGGGCCACGCTCTGGATGCTGCCGCATACCACAAAGGCGTTGCCTTGTTTCATGCTCTCCACGTAGCGGCCCACCGTGACCCGAGGCCACAGTGCCCGGAAGGTCTTGGTGGCCTGATCCACCAGCTCTACCGTGTGGGCCAGAAACAGCGTGCGCTTTCCAAATCGTTTGGCATCCATGACGGCAGTCACTGTTTTGCCGGTGCCAGTGGCGTGGTAGAGCAGGGCAATGGTTTCAAAGTTACAGCGCATTTCCTCCAGAGCTGCCAGGGCCTGCTTTTGGTGCTCCTTCAGCTCCAGTTTGGAGCCGTCCAGGGACTTGCCCCGCTGGGTGGGGAGGTAGTCCTCAATCTCCTTGAAACTGGGGTGCTGGCCCAGGAATACCCGCAGCTCGTCCTTGACCGTCTCCGGCTGCTGCATCTGCCGCACTGCCCAGCGATACACATCCCAGCCTAGGTAGATCATGCTGTTCTGCTTGAGCAGATCATCGTAGAATTTGTCCTGAGAGACCAACTTGGGGTTGTGGGAGGCCTCATCGTCGATCTCAATGGCCACCTTCCGTCCGCCATTCTCAATCAAAAAGTCGGCAAACCGGCTGTTCTGGTAGATGTCGGAGAAAGGGTACTGGGAGTAGAGATAGCCGGCTTTCTCAGCACCGAAGGTGTCGGAGAACAGTTCAATGAACAGATCCTCGGCGCTGCTGCCGGAGGCGGAGCGGTAAGTAGACATGGAGGTCACCTCACATCGTTTGTTTTAGTCGATCAGACTGCGGGATCGCTGATTGGAGTTCTCGCAGTTTTGCCAAAGAGATAGGCCGCTGACCGTTTTTCTGCAGTTTCCCGCAATGTTCCCAAGCCAGCTTGCCGGGGCCATTGTATTCCTCAGAAAAAGTGCCGTCTTTATGTATTTTCAGCACGAGCAGCCACTCTGGCTCACTGGAAAGAGCAACACGGTTGATTTGTGTTGCTTTGATCTGCACCAGACGGCCATCAGGCGCTTTCGCATCGTGAGTTTCTTCTGAAGCGGGAAAGAGTTCCAGGTTATAATAGCTGGCTGCCAAGGCCTCTCCGATGCTCCCGATCATATGGCCATCCGGCGTATAGTGCCGTCCAGGGAATAGTTCCTCCAGATTATGAGATATTTCGTAAAGTGCCTTGATTTTTGCTGCCACTGAATCTTGGATCGTTGCTTCGCTCATTCCAGCACTTCCTTCAGTAGAATCTTTTTCGCGAATCCGCCCCGTTTGGTAGCCTTGTCCGCCCGTACCCGCTCCAGATCTTCTACAGTCCAACCACGGGCCTTCACGACAGCCTGTATGACCTCCAGCAAGTCAGCCAGTTCCTCCAGGGATTTACTCTCTTGGTATTCATCCAGTTCTTCATTCAACTTTTGGTCCAGGAGAGATATATAGTCCTCATCGGACAGAGTTTCACAGACGCAGGTTTTACCGTCCGCTTCGATGATCTCTGGGATTCGGTCGCGGACGAGCTTGTGATAGGATTTAGTAGGCATCTTTTATCCTCCTCAAGATCTCCACATCTGCTGGGCAAAACTCATATTGGTCAATCTCATCCACTGTAATCCAGCGAATGTCGTTGTGCTCCAATTTCAGAGGGATACCCTCCCGGATGGTCGCATGGAACAACGTTAGGTGAACAGTCAAATCCGGGTATTCATGCGTCACATCCATGAATATCTCACCTACATTCAGAGTGATGGCCAGTTCCTCCTGACATTCCCGAATGAGCGCCTGTTTTTTGGTTTCACCAGGCTCCACCTTGCCACCAACAAACTCCCATAATAGCCCCCTTGCTTTATTGGCCGGGCGCTGGCAAATCATAAATTTGTTTTTATCCCAAATCAGGGCTGCAACTACCTCTGTCATTTATCCCACCACCAATTTATTTGTTTTCTTCAAAAACTTCGCTGGGATCGGCCGATCCAGTTTCCAAGTGATATTCATCGGCTTGCTGCCCTCATGCCTCACATAGTTTGCCGTTCCTAGGAAGGTATAGGCCTCGGCCCCTCCTGTGATTCGATCCGCCTTGAACTCCCGGACAAACAACAGGATCTTGCTCCCACGTTCCCGGTGGTGAATATACCGCTGTCCGGTAGAAGAGTCCGCTGCTGTGGTGCTCTGACTCTGCCAGTGGAAGAGGTTTTCATTGATGGAGTAATCGTGATACATGGTGGTAGGCGAGTAGTCCTTATCCGCCTTATTCAGCGTCACGAAGAACACATCTAACTGCTTCTCCGGCAACCACTTCACACCCTCACGCACCGTGGCCGGTTTTAGGAAATCCAGCGCCACCAGCAGCTGGTCACGAGTATAGGTGCAGTGGAGGTCCAGCGGACAGTCAAAGCCCAGTTCTACCGGCTCGTCAATGAAATCGATCTGCTCATATCGATATTGGAGCAGGTCCAATAGCTCACCCAACAGCACGGGGCTATCTGAGAGGGCATACAGGTTGTCCAAAACCTCATCGGATTCCCAACTCTCTGCTGCCTTGCCCCAAACAGTCACATAGAACATCTGGAGCATCCGCCGGTCCAGCTCGCTCAGCGCCGAAAAGTCCACATCGTCCAGACGAGGCAGCAGGTCCAGCAAAAAGCGGATCCAGCGCCGGGAGTCCACAACGGCCAATCGGCCGAGGGCTTTTGTGAGTATATCCTCCAGCGGTTCGTTAAAGTCCAAGATTGCATCCGCCCGGGCGCAGATACGGGAGAAGGAAGAAAACTTGTAAATTGCCCTGGGATCCAAGTGGTAATAATCTAGGAAGTTTGCCAAAGTCAGCTCCAAGCCCGTGTCCTCTGCAAAGCTGGCCACCCTGGATACCAGACCAGCGGTATTGCCATAGGATGCGCGAATGTTGTCTAAAATGTACTTGGCGGCCTTCTTCTCCAGCTGTATATAGCAGCCTTTGGGTGCGGAGACAAATCCATCCTTGATCTCTCGGGTCACGCTGCGGGTGGTATTGGAGAGCAAGGCGGCAAACTTGTCCTCGAAGTTATACCGCTTGTTGGCCTGGCCGATAAAGTCCAGCACGGTCAGGCATTCTTTATCCTCCGAAAGCCGCAGGCCACGCCCCAACTGCTGAAGGAAGATAGTCAAGGACTCGGTGGGCCGCAGGAACAGGACCGTATTGACCTCTGGAATGTCCACGCCTTCGTTGTAGATGTCCACCACGAAGATGAAACGGATCTCACCGCTTACCAGACGTCCCTTGGCTGTTTTTCTCTCCTCATCGGAGGATTTTCCGGTCAGGAAGATGGACGGAATTCCGTGATCGTTGAAATAGCGGCACATGAACTCTGCGTGCTCGATGGACACGCAGAACCCCAGGCCCTTTACCTCGTCAATGTCAGTGACATACTTGAGCAGTGAGGACATCACCAGATCCGCGCGGCGGTTGGCCACGGCGCCACTGAGGGTGTAGAGATTGGAAAGCTCATTTTTGTCGTAGCCGCCAGCGCTCCATTTCAGAGTGTTCAGATCTACTGTGTCAGTAACACCGAAATACTGGAAGGGGCACAGCAGCTTGCGATCAATGGCCTCAGGTAGGCGAATTTCCGCTGCAATCCGGTTGCTGAAGTAGGGCAGCACGCTCTTGCCGTCCATACGCTCCGGGGTGGCGGTCAGGCCCAGGAGGATCTGAGGCTGGTAATAGGATAGTAACTTCTGATAGGTAGGTGCCGCCGCGTGGTGGAACTCATCCACAACGATGTAGTCGTAAAAATCCGGAGCGGTCTTGGCGGTGAAATCCTGCGAGTTGAAGGTCTGAATGGACAAA
This sequence comes from Flintibacter sp., assembly GCF_046973065.1. Taxonomy (NCBI): domain Bacteria; kingdom Bacillati; phylum Bacillota; class Clostridia; order Eubacteriales; genus Flintibacter; species Flintibacter sp. Next base: position 134,999 of record NZ_JBKVXZ010000004.1, read on the forward strand.
AACAGGTGGTCAATGCCCTCTGGCCGGTAGCTGCCCACAAACAGCTCCCCGAAGTTGGCATCCTTTAGAACTGCTCGGAAGGTGTACAGGCTCTGCCGCAGGATCTCCTCCCGGTGGGCCACAAAGAGTAGCCGGCAGGGTTTCCCGGTGTGTTGCTTGCAAAAGCGCTTATAGTCCAGGGCGGAGATCACTGTCTTGCCGGTGCCGGTGGCGGCCACCACTAAGTTGCGGGTGTAGCCCCGAACAGTACGCTCAGCCTCCAGCTTGTCCAGAATCTCTTGCTGGTAGGAGTAGGGCGCAATATCCATAGTGTACACTTCGGCGTTGTTGGCGTCGAAGTATTTTTCTGCCTTCAGTGCCCGAGCCAGCCGCTCTTTCTGATCTTCCGAGTAGTACTCAAACTCATTGGAATTCCAGTAGCTTTCGAAGGTGGCGGCGATCTTGTCGATAGTCTCCGGCAGATCCCTGCGGGTAACCTTCACATTCCACTCCAGGCCACTGGAGATGGCGGCGTTGGACAGGTTGGAGGAGCCTACATAGGCGGTGGTGAAGCCAGTATCCCGATAAAAGATATAGGTTTTGGCATGAAGGCGGGTGCGCTTGGTATCGTAGCTTACCTTGATTTTGGTGTTGGGCAGATTGCGTAGCTCCTCGATGGCCTTCACATCGGTGGCCCCCATGTAGGAGGTGGTGATGATCCGTAGTTTGCCTCCATTTTGTGTGAACTCCCGCAGCTCGTCTATTAAGAGTCGTAGACCACTCCACTTGATAAAAGACACCAACATATCAATGCGGTCGGCGGAGATAATCTCCCTTTTCAGTTCCGTATACATCTGGGGCTCATGAATGGCTCCGGTGAATAGGCTGCTCTGGGCAATGGAGGTCTCTGGCCGGATTAGGTCGGCAGCCGTTTTGCCTACGGCCAGCCGGGGGTCCTGCTCCCGCAAAAGCGCAAGAAGCTGCTCTGCTCGCTGCTCAACACTCAGCGTGGCAAAGTCAGCTTCTTGGGTTGTGTTCTGAATAAGGTCTACGATCTTATTGGCAAGACTGATCTGCATGGAGATATCTCCACCGTTGTCCAGTACGTTGTCCAGGCCCTTCTGTACCACATCCGCCAGATACTGCGCCAGTACTTTCGATGCCTCTGCCTTGTCAATGGGCGCAACCGATTTGCGGGCGTCAGGAATCTCCGAAAGCTCGCGGTTCAGAGCGGTATTGATGACTTGTTCGTACAGGCCGGGAGGAAGCATATTGGTCACACTCTCCGTTTGGGTTGGATCGTTTTTTCTTCAGTATAATCGGAATTCCAGAATTCGACAAGCCTTTCCTGGCAAATATCCACAAAGGCAACTCCAAGGATATTGTATTCTACCACAAGGAATATACAATAAATGGGACTATTCTACACGGTTCTCATCAGAAAAAGTAATTGGTGGGGGCGCCATACCCCTTGCGGGAGTTATTTTATTTCGCTACAATGAAAACAAAGCTATTTAGATCAAAAATTCGTCCAGGCAAGGAGGTGGTTGGCTCTATGCGTCGTACATTTGAAATAGGAGGCAAAACAGTATTTGTTTTCCTTAGCAACAGGCCCGGTTCTCCGGTGATTTATCTGAACACATACTCCGATGAGGGGCAACAGCTGTTTGAGGCTACGCAGACCGCTGGCTATCCACCGTTTACGCTGGTCGCTATCAGCGACTTGGATTGGAACCACGACATGGCTCCCTGGGACAGCCCAGCGGCCTTCAAGAAGGGCGAACCCTTTACCGGCGGGGCGGATGATTACCTGCGTCTACTGGTGGAGGAGATCATACCCAGGGCAGAAAAAGACTTGGCCAGTCCTCCGGCATGGCGGGGGATCGCTGGGTACTCGCTGGCCGGGCTATTCGCTCTGTACGCCATCTATCGGACAGATGTGTTTTCGCGGGTAGGGTGTATGTCCGGCTCCTTGTGGTTTCCAGGTTTTAAAGAATACATCTTTTCCCACGAGCCGAAACGGCGACCGGATTGTATCTACTTCTCCCTGGGGGACAGGGAGGACAAGACCCGCAATCCAGTCCTGAAAACAGTTCAGGAAAATACAGAGGAGATCCGGGCTTTTTACAAAAGTAAAGGTATCGACACAGAGTTCCAACTGAATCTCGGAAACCACTTTGTCCATGAGATCGAGCGGACGGTGGCGGGTATTCAGTGGTTGCTGAACAGATAGACCGCAGTCCGCAGGCCTTTTATTCTTTGAATAGGCGTGTGAAAAATTGATACGCCTACCCTACAGAAAAGACTTGCTTAACACTCTCTACAGAGGTACAATAGCCCAAACAACAGAAAGGATTAAAATAATGGGTTATCACCGTTTTTCTTCTTGGCCGATAGGTTGCCTGTAAGAGAGCATGTTTCCTTGACGACTCTTGCAGGCGGCCCGAACAGTCAAGGAGTGAGCACAATTGAACAGAGACCGCAGTTACTATCGCAAACAGCGCATGCGTGCGATTCATCGCAAGGAAACGATCCTCCGCCAGCTTGGAGGAGAAGAGTACGTCCTTGCATGGGAACACGGTGCCGCCGGACGACTGTCCAAGGGGAAGATCCACTGCTCCTGCTGGATGTGCCGTAGGAAGTCGTATGACGACCCACAGATCCGGGATAAGCGGGCGGCACTGGATGCCGCCCAGCAGCTGCTGGAAATCGAGTAACTTCTCTCACAAAAAACGCTTCCCAACCAGGACTGGCAGATACCTGCCGTCCCTGGTCAGGAAGCGTTTTTGACCCCATATTTGACCACAGTCGGGGCCGGAACACGTGGAATCAGCGGATTTAAAAGCGTCGAAAAATATTTAATACCGAGCAGAAAGCGCGGAAAAACACCACAAATCACCACAAAAAATTTGGTTCAAGCGTTTGGGATTTTTGTGCAAGAGAAGCGAACACATTCCGAAAAGATTATCGAAAGCCCCCTAAAAACCTAAATGCTGCGCACAACAATCCAATAAAAGTTATAATTTTTCATAGCCTAATGACCATCCTGCTGTCAAGTGACCACATTTGATTTTGCATAATTGTTGCAATAAACAGAGCGGTTGATTGAAAATTAGAACAAAAACCTTATTTATGCTTTAATGTCAATTTCAGCGTCTTAAAATTAAATTTATCGGAGAAGTTTATTGGTCTGCTATATCGTATTTATATTTGAGTTAATTTGCTCATTGATCATAGACTCCCTATTTCTTTGTATATTGCGTGTTAAAATTTAATACGCCTATCAAATCCCTTCCCACTTTAACAGGACCTTTTACTCTTCTAATAACACCTAACTTTTTATAGTATCCGACATAAATTAAGGAGCAGTTTCCCATAGAACACACGGAAACTGCTCCTTTTTGCAAAATTGCGACACACGCGAGCCGTTACACTACGATCTCTACCCGGCTGCCTCCGGTTTTCTCTTTCGTTACAACGATCTGTTTCTCTATTTTTTCTTTCAGTTCCGTCACATGGGAGATAATGCCTACCAGGCGCTTTCCTTCCGTAAGACCCGTGAGGGCTCGGATGGCTTGGGCAAGGGACTCCTCATCCAGGGAGCCGAATCCCTCATCCACAAACATGGTGTCCAGTCGAATGCCCCCCGCGGCGGACTGCACTTCATCAGAAAGTCCAAGGGCTAGAGAAAGGGATGCCTTGAAAGATTCCCCGCCGGAGAGAGATTTCACGCTGCGCTCGGAGCCATTGTAGTGGTCGATAACATCTAGTTCCAGACCGCTCTGGCTGCGGTTGTTGTCCGCCTCCATCCGGTGCTTGAGCTCATATTGGCCGCCGGACATGACCAGCAACCGGAGATTGGCCCGCTGGATGATGCGGTCAAAGAAGGTCATCTGGATGTAGGTCTCCAGAGCAATTTTTTCCCGGTCACGTAGCCGTCCGTTCACGGTATCCGAGAGCACCTGCAGCCATTGCTGCCGTTTTTCCAACTGTTCCAGGTCCGTCGCTTTCTCGCAGATATTTAGTAGTGCGGTCTGGTTGGTGACCAGGCGGGTATGGATGGTTTTCTGCGCCTCACTTGTCTCCGTACGCTGCCGGGTCAACTCGTCGCTTTTCTGCTGCAATACCTCCATATCCGCTGTCTGTGCGCTTTTTAGAAAATCCTCCTGTTCTCTGATGGCGGCATCAGCGGCAGCCAGAGCCTTTTGCTGATCTGTGACCGTTTTTTTGGCCTGTTCCAGCGTGGCAGCAAGGGCCTGCAGTTCCTCCTGCAGCGCAGTGATTTTTTGCCGTGCGCCATCCTGATCCGGGAAGGGCAGCCGACCGCGCAGCGTCTGGAGCTGCCTGGACAGTTCCTCCTGCCGGCTACGGGCACCGGCCAGCTCCTCCTTCAGTTTCCCGGTGTTCTCCTCCAACATCCGCATTTCCTGTTCCATCAGGGGGATGTTCCGATTCAACTCCTGCTTTTTTTTCGGTTTCTCCCCAAATTCTTGCTCCAGTCTCGCCATCTGCGCGATTTTCTCCGTCACCTCAGATAAAGTCCGGCTAATTGCCGCCGGAGCGTCTTCCAGAGAGCAAGCCTGTAAATGGGCTAATAGTTCCCGATGAAGGTTGTCCTCCAACTGTGCTCGTTGTCCGTCCAGCGTACCCAGAGAGACCTCTGTCCGCTTGATGCTTTCTTTCATTTCCGCCGCTTGCTCTTCCAACTCTGTCAGAGAGTCTGCCTGGCGGGTAATTTCCTGCTCCAGTTCTTCCCGATGGATGAGTTGGGCCTCCTTCTCCAGCAGCACCTGGTGCAGCCGGGCAAGTTCTTCCGCCCCATACATCTGACAGGCGATAAGCTGCTCACGAGCTGTGCTCAGAACCGGCGAATCAATATAATCTGTCATTGCCCGAATCAACTGTTTTTCCTGCTCTTCGAGGCTAGCCCGCTGCTTTCCGGCAGCCATACTAGTATCCTGTGTTTTCTGCTGCGCCTCTTCCCATGCGGTTTTGGCCTCCTCCAGTTCCGCCTCGGTAGGGGCATCACCGGACAACCGGGCGGGGGTAGGATGATGGAGAGAGCCACACACCGGGCAGGGCTGGCCTTCCACCAGCGACTGAGCTAATAGGCCGGCCTGTTCGTCTAAAAAAGCGCGATTTTTCCGTCGATAAGTTTCCTCCAACTGTTCGGACCGCTCTCTGGCCTGCTCATAGTCCGACTGGGCTACTTGCAAAGAGGTTTCCTCTTCGTTGTATTTGTCCAGTTCACATAGCAGATCAGCCAAAGCCTGTTGTCTCTTCTGAGCCTGATCCTGGCGATGGAGGAGTTCCAATTTTTCTTCGGAAAGCCCGGCAGAGGCCTGGAACGTCTCCTGGTTGGCCCGCAGGCGCGCCTTTTCTTCGGCCAATCGGGCGGCTAATTCCTTCTGTTTTTGGATCAGTTCCTCATGTTGATGCTGCTCAGTATTGATCTTCTGAAGGCATACCTGCCATTGCTCGATCTGGGATTTCAAAGCGGCCAGCACGGCTTGGCGGCCTTCGGCCTGATCCCGCTCACGTAGCAGGCGTTCCTGCTCTGCATCCACCGAGGCCAGCCCATCCAGCTCCTGTTTCCACTTTCCCAGTAAGCCTTCCTTTGCGGCCTGCTCCTCTGCCTGCTGGCTGCATGTTTTCTCCAACGATTCAATGCTCTCCACCAAGGTAGCCAGTACCGCCTCTTGATTGGACAGTTCCTGATACCGGGGCAGTTCCGCCTCCAAAGCGGCCAGTTCTTTCCTCAGGGATTCCTGCCGGGGCACCTTTTCTTGCTCTGCCTCCAGGGCTTTCTGTGCCACCTCCATCTGCAATGCCAGCATTTCCCGCTCTTTTCGATCCTGCTCCAACTTTTCTCTGACCTTTTGAGCTTCCTGAGCCTTCCCCAGCAGGGTGGAGGTCTCTTTCAGTGTGCAGTCTAGACGGTCCAAATCCTTCTGACAGACTCCTTCTGCTTCCTGATCCTGATCGATCAAACGCTGGATCAGTTCAACAGTTTCCTGAAGGGGAAGATCTCCTGACTGAGCTTTCAGCAGGTTGGGCTGCAACAGATCATCTTCTTGACAGACTACGCCACCGATGTACTGCTGCACGCTGGCCCGAGCAGCCTGGCAGTCCCGCTGAAGTTCAATGGCCTGGCCCTTTACTTTTTCCTGAAACACCATGTAATACCGGGTCTTGAAAATTTCCCGGAAGATCTCCTGACGACTTTTAGTATCAGCCTGCAGTAGCTTGCGGAAATCTCCCTGCGCAATCATGGCGATCTGAGAAAACTGGCTGCGGTTGAGGCCGATGATTCCGGTAATCTCCCGTGTGACCTCTCGGACTTTGGTAATCAGACGGCCATCTGGGAGATGCAATTCCGCATCTGCTTTCTGGATTGTCGTACCGCTACCCTTTTTTGCGGGACGCTCATACTCCGGATTCCGGCGGACGGTATAGGTTTTTCCACCGTAGGAGAATACCAATTCCACCTGGGTGGGTGTCTCAGGCTTGGCATATTTGGAGCGAAACATAGATGGGTCCCGGTCATCTCCGCTGGGTTCTCCATAGAGGGCATAGGTGATGGCGTCAAAGATGGTAGTCTTACCCGCACCGGTGTCCCCAGTGATCAGGTAGAGCCCCTGCTCACCCAGCGGTTCCAGATCCATGACCACCGTCCCTGCATAAGGCCCAAAGGCGGATACAGTCAATTTCAGCGGTCTCATTTCTCACCCTCCTCCCAAATTTGCTCCATCCACATCCGGGCGAAAGCATGTTGTTCCTCGCCCATAGGCTGTCCATTCTGTCGCGTATAAAATTCCTCCAGCAGTTCCAGAGGTGATTTGTGCTCTGCGTCTTCCGCTCCATCCAGACAGATTCCCGCACGGGTACGTTTGTTGTCATAGTCCAGCTTCATCAGGTAGGGATAGATGATCTGGAGTTTACGCACAGCATCTGGAATGTCCTCCTCATCTGTGAGGGTTATGTGGATATAGTCCTCTTGGTAACTTGTTCCCTCATAGAAACCGCGGAAGGTCAGTTCCTCATAGGTACCCCGCAGCTCAACCATATCCCTCAGGGGAACAAGGGGCACCGTGCGGACGGATACGGTGCCCTTCGTCCCCAGCTCCACCACTGTTACAGACTTCTGATGTCCCGCCTCCGAAAAGGAATATTTCAGAGGAGTACCGCAGTAGCGCACCGTCTCCCGGCTCACCTGTTGGGGGCCGTGGATGTGACCTAGAGCCACATAGTCGAAGGACTCAAAGACAGACACATCCACATTGTCTGTCCCGCCCACGGACAACTCCTCCGAGTCGCACCGGGTGGCGCCGGTAACGAACTGGTGGGTGACCAATACGTTTCTTTCTACTGGGTCCACATTCATGGCCTCAATGGCCACACACAGGGCGTCCGTATAGGTGGAAATCTCCTGTTCGGGGAAGCAGCGGCGTACATGGGCCGGTTTCACAAAGGGCAAAAGATAAACTTTTACTGGACCATATTCGTCGATGAGCGTAATGGGAGTAACCTTGCCGTCATAAACTGGAGCCAGATAGACGCCGCTACTCTCCATCAGCCGGCCACCAAAGGCCATGCGCTCCGGAGAATCGTGGTTGCCGCTGATCAGGAAGATTCGAAGGCTTCGTTTGGACATTCGCACCAGAAAGTCATCCAATAGAGCTACTGCCTCAGCGGAAGGCACCGACTTGTCATAGACATCTCCGGCAATTAGGACCCCGTCCGGTTTCTCTGTATCAATGATATGGAGGATCTCTGTGAGGATGTATTGTTGATCCTCAAGCATGGAAAACTCATTGACCCGCTTACCCAAATGCAGGTCAGAGAGGTGAATGAATTTCATCGAAATACCCCCTAAAGCATCAGTGTTCGGAACCATGACTATCACATCGTATTGGTCGGGCCAAAGCCGAGTAATTGATATGTAGTTTTTTCCATTATACTGAATCAGCAAATCTATAGCAAGGTAGAATACCTCCGGTGAAATCAGGTGACTTCGCAGAGGTTATTCTTTGTATAGGCGTGTTAAAAATTGATACGCCTGGCTTGAAAAAACACTTTGCTTCTTGATCTCATCGAAGGTACAATACCCCAAACCTGAACATGCAAGAGAGCCCTTCTAACCAGGTAACGGCAGTTTTACTGCACCTGGTCAAGAAGGGCTCTTTGACCACATGTAAGACCACAGACAGCGTTGGAGTACACGGAAACATTGGAAATAAGATCGTTAAAAAGTAATTGCTTTGGAGTGGAAAGGACTATAAATTGCTATAAACAACCACAAAAAATGCTGGGAACCTCTTTAAGTCGTTTCCGGCGTTAGAAACGAATAATCGCAAAAAGATGACCAATAACTTCTCAAAGTGCGGATAACTCGCTCAAAGATTGTAAAATAGTTATACATTTTTATAAAAATTGACCATCATAAACAGCGACGAGGATTCTTTCAAAAAAGGAATAAAAGTACGAAAAGCGCCCAAAAGTGGGAGCGAAGTATTTGATTTCTCTTTTAATAATTGATTTTCTGGGAAAACGAAACTCGTTTGCGGCTCACTTCTTCACTCATCTCTTGATAGTATGTCTCAAGGGCTTTTTTGAATATGCTTTATAGTGCTTATTCTTTGTATATTGCGTGCTAAAAATTGGTACGCCCGTTGTCAGTCATCATCTATGTGTTTTCCTAACAGAGAACAGTTTCTGGGATTTTATCAATTCAAGTTTTAGTTGATAATTTCCATGTAATTAGGTATGATGGAAAAGAACCATCCAACCTTATGATTTGAAAGAAGCAACTAACCATATATAAAAATATCACAAGCAACTTACACTGTACGCATGGAATCATGCGTGATGTAGGCGAAAGTTTTTGGAGATGCACATGAATCAGTTAAAGATAACTTTGATTCTATATAAAAAATGGATTTTGCCTGTGGAGGAAACCACATCTGGGGGTAGATGTGGCTTCTTTCTTGCGGCCTTTTCACGCCCTGCGTCAGCCTGTCCAAGTGACAGGGTGTCGCGGGGCGTTTTTCTACCTTTGGAAAGGAGTTAAGAAATATGAGTCTAAACTACATCTGCCCCGGCTGTGGGACCTCTTTGGGCTATGAGGGATTGTGCTGGAAATGCAAATCTGAACAGGAGCGGAAGGCTGCTCTTGCCTGGACGCCGGAACAGATTGCCGAGAAGCAGAGAAACCTGATTCAGAACATCCAGAGGCTGGCTGATATGGAGGACCCGGAGTTCGCCGACTTCTGGCAGCTGCTTGGCTACCATGATGCCATCACCCCGGAGATTCAGCGAGTGGCACTGGCCGCAGAGGTGTTCTGGCCCTGTGAGATCTATTATCACGCTCCCGCCGATGTGCGGGATGGTCTGATCCATGCGCTGTTGTCCGCGGAATATTCCAGCGCGGCCTCCAACCTGATGAGTTGCCTTGCTATGCAAGGAGATGACAAGGCAATGGAAACTCTGCTGGAGCTGGAGCGAAATCCCCGGCCCTGGCGCAAGGGCCTCTATGTAGACCCATCCAGCTATGCGCAGATCGGAGGCTGGACCTTCGACAAGGAGGGCCAGAAAATCCAACTCAACTTCGACACCTGCTATCCTATGGTCAAGGGAACCACTGGCGAGAAATCTCCCGTCCGCATTGGCCGAGAACGGGAAGATACCTGTCCCCACTGCGGCGGACGCGTGGTGGATATATTGGTGCTGGACGGCCGGGATGAGCGTCTGAAATTTCTGGGGTTGGATGGTATCCTGACTGCCACCTGCTGCCCCAGCTGCGTGGGATTCCTCAAAGGCCCCGCCTTCAACCGGTTCACTCTGGATGGCGGCGTGGAGGTCTTTCCCTCCGAACTCTTTGACGGAGCGGAGAAGACGGATTGCTATGTCAGTCCCGAGGACTACAAGGCCCTCACGGAAAATCCCTTTGTGCTGGGCGAAGCGCCTGTGCCCCTGTTTTACGGCGCGGCCTGCCAGGATGTGAACACCATCGGCGGCTTTGCCAACTGGGTGCAGGACGCGGAATATACGACCTGCCCCCACTGTGGGAAGCCCATGAAGTACCTGGCCCAGATCCAGTGGGATACGGTGTTTGACTGTGCAGAGGGCGCGCTTTATGTGGAGTTCTGCCCGGACTGCCAGATCGTATCCATGCAGCACCAGCAGACCTGAGGGGAGAACCTATATGAGCTTGCCAAAGCGTGACGGCGTGCATGGCCGTTATTATCTGATCCATAAGCCGGATACTGACCCTGAGGTGCTGGTGGAAGCGGATCTCTGCATTCAGGATGTGCTGAGCGGCGCCGCCCGTGAAAATCACGCCGCCTACCCGACCGTGGTGCGAAATCATAACGGAACGCCCTTTCTCCCCAATCAGCTGCTGGAGCGGCATCTTTCCCGGCTGCCGCTGAAGGAATTTCCCTGCGAGGATGCGGTTTCCATCTGCGACGCCATGCGGCGGCTGGTGGGCTGGGAAGAGATCCGCTATGAGTTGGAGAAGTACATAGAAAAGCAGGTGCAGGAACGCTGCTTCCTTGTGGGAGAGCGGGAAGATGGCTTTACCGTCTTTCCGCCCTGCGCAGTGCGGCCGGAATTGCGTCCGGAGGATGTGGACGAAGGACTGCTGCGCTTTGCCTGCTATGTGGCTGTCTGCCATACCGTGTATGGGCAGAGTTTTGAATCCCTCACCACCGAACACATTCTCGGCTTGGTTTCCCAAATCCGTCCCGACATGGTAAAGGAACTGAAAACCAACGGCAGCGGCAAATTGCCAAAGGACATCCAACAACGTAAGACGGTGCATTTCACCGCATCGGCCAATGACGCCTTTGCCACCATCCGCATCACCGCCAGGGACTCCACGGAGGAGTGCTATGCTGAAATCCTGGACTACCTGTGCGCGGTGCTGGAGCAGGAGGAATTCCCCCGCAGTTACTCGGTGGAGTGCAGAGGAAAGGAGAAAATCTATCTGCCCATTCCCGGCTTGCCCAAGAAGGTGGAGTAGGGAGGCACCGCCTTGCCATATTACTATGGTAGGTTCGCACCACCCTCTCCGGGAACCGGACTTACATCTCTCAATGTATCCGGCTCTGTTATCGTTCGGTCAGCAGTTACTCACTGGTTGTGGATTGCAACATGGCATTTTTTGCACACAACCAGCGTTTTACTTTAGGGCATCCCCAGTTAGCGTTGAGCATAGGCAAATGTGGATTGTCGGTCTCCGCTTTCGTTTCCTTGCCATAGGTTCTCCTACAGATTGCACACCGTTTTTGATAACCGATTGATTGACACCTATAACCAATCGCCAGTGTGCCAGAGGTTACAGATACTTTCCTCCGCCTGACCGATAACAGAAATTAGAAACTTGCGTTCAGTAAACCCAACTTAAGCCTCATATCCACTTAACATTGCAGTTCAGTCGCACCAAGTTATCTTTAGGTGACTTACTGCTTTCCTGCCGTGCTGTGTTCCCGTTTCAGCTTTCGCCTTTCGGTTAGGCAGGTTGTTTCCCGTGTTATCTTACGGGGTAGTGCCTTACACTACTTTGCTCAACGCCCTATCTGGGCGCACGG
>NZ_JBKVXZ010000005.1:0-113266 GCF_046973065.1 Flintibacter sp.
GGTGGTGCGAACCTACCATAGTAATATGGCAAGGCGGTGCCTCCCTACTCCACACCACGAACTTCAGCAGGTTCAGGAAAATGGTGCCGAAGGGCTTGATATAGCTGACGGCAAAGGTGGGATTTCCCGTGAAGGCCATGCCGACCGCGATGCCTAGCCCCAGCGCCAGAAAGATTTGGAGGGAGAGAGGAATTTTTTTCTGCTTCATATACGCGCTCCTTTGCTTGGTGAACTGTTGTGCAGGGCCATTCGGCGGAAAGACCGCCCGAAATGGCCGAAAACCAATCTAGTATATCAAAAAAACTGGGACGGCACAACCCTCTTTTGCAACAGAGTGCCCATTTCCGCTGCTTAGAAACCTGATTTCAATTTCTGTTTATTTTGTCAGGAAGGCGGAGGGTATAGATACGATCCCGGCATGGATGGCAGAGATGGAGAAGAGAACCTAGCATCTCCATTGGGCGGCGTGGGAAAAGCGGCGGATCCGGGCTCGAACATTGACGGCCTGTAAAAGAGTCCCCCGGACAGAAAACGACCTCTCCCGATCCGGAGAGGCCGTTTGTTCAGTCATGGGCGTGAGGCAGGTTCCAGCGGAAGTGGGCGGAGAGGATGCGGACGGCGACCACAAGCGCACTGCCGCAGAGCATGGCGGCCATCTCTCCCGCCAGGGGCCAGAGGACCACGCAGGCCAGCGCCCCGGCCAGGGAGGCGGAGGCATAGACATGCTTGACGAAAATGTAGGGCGTGTCCCCGGCCAGCACGTCCCGCAGCACGCCGCCGCCCACGCCGGTAACCACGCCCACAAACACCAGCAGGAACAGGGTGGGGCGGGCCGCGTGTTCATAGGCGATGCGGATGCCCGCCACGGTGAAGATGCCAAGGCCTGCGGAGTCCATAATCAGCAGCACCAAGTCGTAGAGCCGCTGGTCCCACATGAGGAGCCGCCGGATGCGGGGCAGAAACAGCACCAGGGAGGTCAGCAGGGCCACCACGGCGTAGATGGGATCCTGGAAGGTGCCCGGCGGCGTGATGCCCAGGAGCAGGTCCCGGATGACGCCGCCGCCCACCGCGGTGGTGAGGCCCAGAATGCAGACGCCGAAAACGTCCATGTTCTTTTTCAGGCCGGTGATGGCGCCGGAGGCGGCAAAAGCGAGCGTCCCAACCAGCTCCAGGATCAGAAACAGCTGTTCCATGGCCGTCACCGGGCGTCCTGCCGGACCATCTCCATAAAGGCGGAGGCCGCGGCGGTGGGCGTCACGTCCCGCAGGGTGCACATGTCCACGCTGCGGGCGGGAATGGTGAAGTCGGTTTTCAGCAGGCGGATGTCCCCGCTGTCCAGGGCCTTCTGCACAAACTCCAGCGTCACACCGGCCACCCCCAGGCCGATCCGGGCCAGGGATACCAGGAGGCTCCGGGAGGAGAGCTCGATTTCCGGCGTCAGGGTGATGCCGCTTTGCAGAAAGTACTGCTCCAGAAACACCCGGCTGCTGGCCTTGCGCTCCAGCAGGATCAGGGGGAACTCCGCGATCTCCTGCCGGGTATACACGTGGTCGAAGTCACAGTCGTAGCCGCTGCCCGCCACAAAGACGGAGTGGGTGGCGAAGCAGGACCAGGTATGCAGCGCGGCGGGGTCCGTGGGGGAGGAGGCGAAGGCGATGTCCACAGCGCCGGATTTCAGCATGCTCAGCACCTTGGCGCTGCGGCCACTGACAATCTTCAGCCGGATGCCCGGGTGCTGGCGGTGGAAGGCCTCCAAATATGGCGTCAGGAAAAAGCTGGTGACAGTGTCGCTGGCGCCGATGGTCAAGGTGCCCAGCAACAGCTGCTGGGCCTGGGACAGCTTGTCCTCCCCTGTGGCCAGCAGGCCCAGGGCGCTGCGGACATACTGGTAGAGCATCTGCCCCTCCCAGGTGAGGGAGACGCCCCGGGGACTGCGGGCGAACAGGCGGGCCTGGAGCGCCGTCTCCAGCTGCTTGATAGACTGGCTCACCGCCGACTGGGAGATGTAGAGGTTTTTTGCCGCCAGGGAGATGTTGCCCGTCTCCGCCACCTCTTTGAACACTCGGTACAGCTCCAGCTTGACCGCCATGGATCATCCCTCCAGCAATCAGAATTTCTTATAGTGTCCGGAATCATTATAAGGGATGACTGGAGGAAACGCAACGGCGGCGGAAAAATTTTCGGTTTTTCTTTGCAAGCGGGATGGTTTTTGGTATACTAACACATTAGATTGTAAAGACGGGAGGCGCGCTATGCTGTATCACATTCTGGCAGTGGGCGACGTGGTGATGGAGCCCGGCCTCCGCCATCTGGAGCGGCACCTGCGTCCCCTCCAGAAGTGGAAGGCCATCGACTTCACGGTGGTGAACGGCGAGAATGCCGCCGGAGTGGGGCTGACCCGCGACCAGGCGGAGCGGATCTACGACGCCGGTGCCGACGTGGTGACCTTGGGGAACCACGCCTTCGGCAAGAGCCAGATTGCGGATTTCCTGGAGGACGCGCCCTGGCTGCTGCGGCCCGCCAACTACACCGGCCGGGCCCCGGGTCGGGGCTGCGGTGTTTACGACCTGGGCGGCGTCCGGATCCGGGTGCTGAACCTGATCGGCCGGTGCGACCTGGCCTGGGGGGCGGACAACCCCTTCACGGCGGCGGACCGGCTGCTGGAGAGAGACGCGGCGGACTTCACCCTGGTGGACTTCCACGCGGAGGCAACCAGTGAGAAACTGGCCATGGGCTACTATCTGGACGGGCGGGTGTCCGCCCTGTGGGGGACCCATACCCACGTGCCCACCGCTGACGAGCGGGTGTGTCCCAAGGGCACGGGCTATATTACGGATTTGGGAATGACCGGGTCCATCGAGTCGGTGCTGGGCATCGACCCCCGGCAGTCCGTGGAGGGATTCCTGGGCGGCCTGCCGGGCCGCTACCGGGCGCCGGAGGGACCCGCCAAGCTCCAGGGGGCCATCTTCACGCTGGACAGCGCCACCGGACTGTGCACCGCCGTGGAGCGGATCGACGTACGGTGACCGGGACGATTTCAAACCGGCTGGTTAAAATTTCAGATAGAGAGGAACAAACCATCATGTCCATTGAAAAAGTCAGAGCATATTTCAAGCCCCTCGGCATCGAAGAGCGAATCCGGGAGTTCGATGTCTCCTCCGCCACGGTGGAGCTGGCGGCGGTGGCCGTGGGTGTGGAGGGCGCCCGCATTGCCAAGAGCCTCAGCTTCAAGGTGGAGGACCAGCCCATCATCATTGTGGTGGCGGGGGACGCCAAGGTGGACAACAGCCGCTACAAGGCCCAGTTCCACACCAAGGCCAAAATGCTGACCCATGAGGAGGCCCACGAGCTGATCGGCCACGACGTGGGCGGCGTGTGCCCCTTTGCCCTGCCGGAGGATGTGAAGGTGTACCTGGATGTGTCCATGAAGCGGTTCGAGACGGTGTTCCCCGCCGCGGGCAGCAGCAACAGCGCCGTGGAGATGACCTGCGACGAGCTGGAGCGGTACGCCTCCAACTTTGCCGCGTGGGTGGATGTGTGCAAGGGCTGGCGGCCCGAGGAGCAGGGATGATCCGGTTTCTGCACGGCGCGGACTTCCACCTGGACAGCGCCTTCGGCGCCCTGCCGCCCGGACAGGCGGCGGCCCGCCGCCGGGAGAGCCGGGAGCTGGCTCTCCGTCTGGCGGACTACGTGAAGGAACACGGCATCGATCTGGTGCTGCTGGCGGGGGATCTGTTCGACAGCGCCAGCCCCTTCCGGGAGACGGGGGAACAGCTGGCCGCCGCTCTGGGACAGATGCGGACCAGGGTGTTCATCTCCCCCGGCAACCACGACTGGTACGGACCCGGCAGTCCCTGGGAGGCGGTGGACTGGCCGGAGAATGTGTACGTATTCAAAGAGAACAGGCTCACAGCCGTGGAGGTGCCGGAGCGGAACTTGGTGATCCACGGGGCGGCATTCTCCGGCCCGGAACAGCCAGAGAGCCTGCTGGCGGGTTTCACCGCCCCGGCAGACGGAAAGTGTCACATCGGCCTGCTCCATGGGGAGCTGGACGGGGCGGAGGCGCGGTACGGCCCCATCCGCCGGGAAGAGGCGGCGGCCAGCGGCCTCTGCTATCTGGCACTGGGCCACGTCCACAAGCGGACGGCGCCCCTGACACTGGGGCGGACGGTCTGCGCCTGGCCCGGCTGTCCGGAGGGCCGGGGGTTCGACGAGCTGGGGGAGAAAGGTTTTTACGAGGGGACGATCTCCGACGGCGGAGAGGTCTCCCTGACCTTTGTGCCCTTTGCCCGGCACCGGTATGAGGTTTTAGAGGTGGACGTCACCGGAAAAGAGCCCCGGGCCGCCGTGGAGGCAGCTCTGCCGCCGGAGACGGCCGGGGACCTGTACCGCATCCTCCTCACCGGCGAGACCGGAGAGGGCGGCGCTGGCGCCGCGGCCATCCAGGAGGCGCTGGCGGACTGGTTTTACGCCCTGGAGGTCCGGGACCGCACCCGTATGGCGGAGGACCTGTGGCGGCGGGCGGAGGAGGACTCCCTCCGGGGCCTGTTTCTCCGGGAGCTGCGCCAGCGGCGGAAGCAGGCGGAGACGGAAGCGGAACGGGCGGAGATCGACCTGGCGGCCCGGTTCGGCCTGGCAGCGCTGGACCACCGGGATCTGGGGTGAGCGGAGGAGCGGATGAAATGAATGAGATGAAGAAGATTCTGCTGATCGGCACTGGCGGCACCATCGCCTCGGACGTGACGGACAGCGGCCTTGCACCGGAGCTGACCACGGAGCAGCTGCTCTCCCATATTCCCGGGATCTCGGACATCTGCGGCGTGGACTGCCTCCAGCTGCTGAACCTGGACAGCACCAACATGACCCCGGCTCACTGGCTGGAGATCGCCGCCTGTATCCGGGAGCACTACGGCTGCTATGACGGCTTTGTCATCACCCACGGCACGGACACCATGGCGTATACGGCGGCGGCCCTGAGCTATCTGATCCAGGGTAGTCCTAAGCCTATTGTGCTGACCGGCGCCCAGAGACCCATCGGATTTGATTCCACGGATTCCAAGACAAATCTGGCGGACGCCTTCCGCTGCGCGGCGGAGGACCTGCCGGGGGTCTCTATCGTGTTCAACAGCCGGGTGATCCTGGGGACCCGGGCCAAGAAGACCCGCTCCAAGAGCTTCCAGGCCTTTTCCAGCATCAATCACCCGGAGCTGGGCGTCCTGCGGGACGGCGTGCTGCTGCGGTACATCCGCCAGGACTGCCGGGAGGCCCCGGTGTTTTACGACCGCCTGGACCCGCGGGTGGCCCTGCTGAAGCTGGTGCCCGGCACCGGGCGGGATGCGGCGGACTTCCTGCTGGAGCGGAACGACGCCCTGATTATCGAGAGCTTCGGCGTGGGCGGCCTGCCGGAGGCGGGCGGCTTTTACGACTGCGTTCGCCGCTGGATGGAGGCGGGGCGGGTCGTCGTTCTCACCACCCAGGTGGAGAATGAGGGCAGCGACCTGGGGGTGTATCACGTGGGCTACCGCCTCAAAAGCGATCTGGGGGTGCTGGAGGCCTACGACATGACCACGGAGGCCGTGGTGGCCAAGCTCATGTGGATCCTGGGGCAGACCCGGCGACGGGAGGAAGTGGAGCGGCTGTTCTACACACCGGTGGCCCGGGACATCCTCTGGCCCGGCCTGTAAAGACAGAGGGAACCGACGTCCGGAAAAAGGCAGGTTCCCCCACTTGACAAGGAAAAAGGCCCGTGATATATTTATTTTTACTGAAAAAAGCATTGAAAAGGACGCTGTCCGGGACTCGACAGCAGAGAGGGACCGCCGCTGGCTGAAAGCGGACCCTGCCAGAGCCCGGAACACAGCCACCGCCTTGGAGCCGCCCACCGATATGTAGGCTGGGACGGGACCTCCCGTTATAGAGGACACGAGCGGCATCCCTCCGGGGATGCAAGCAGGGTGGAACCGTGGAATACGATTTTGTATCCCACCCCTGATTTTTCAGGGGTGGGATTTTTGTTTTCTGCCCCTTGAACAAAAGGAGGATCAACCATGTCTGAAGAAGTGAAGAACAACGAGTTTACCTTTGAGAATCCGGCGTACCGCCAGACCTACTGGCACACCTGCTCCCACGTGATGGCCCAGGCCGTGAAGCGCCTGTGGCCGGAGGTGAAGCTGGCCATCGGCCCCTCCATCGACGAGGGCTGGTACTACGACCTGGACGCCCCCTTCGCCTTCACGCCGGAGCACCTGGAGAAGATCGAGGCAGAGATGCGGAAGATCTGCAAGGAGAAGCTGAAGCTGGAGCGGTTCGAGCTGCCCCGGGAGGAGGCTTTGAAGTTCATGGAGGAGAAGGCAGAGCCCTACAAGGTGGAGCTTATCAACGACCTGCCCGCAGACGCCCATATCTCCTTCTACAAGCAGGGCGAGTTCACGGATCTCTGCGCCGGCCCCCATCTGGACTCCACCGGCCGCATCAAGGGCAACGCCCTCAAGCTCACCGCTTGCAACGCCGCCTACTGGCGGGGTGATTCCAACCGGGAGACCCTCCAGCGGATTTACGGCATCGCCTTCCCGAAGAAGGACGAGCTGGATGCCTACCTCCAGCGGATCGAAGAGGCTAAGAAGCGGGACCACCGGAAGCTGGGCCGGGAGCTGGGCCTGTTCATGCTGCGGGACGAGGGCCCCGGCTTCCCCTTCTTCCTGCCCAAGGGCATGACCTTGAAAAACACCCTGCTGGATTACTGGCGCCAGGTCCACAAGAAGTACGGCTATGTGGAGATCTCCACCCCCATCATCCTCAACCGTCAGCTGTGGGAGCGTTCCGGCCACTGGGACCACTATAAGCAGAACATGTACACCACTGTTATCGACGAAGAGGATTACGCCATCAAGCCCATGAACTGCCCCGGCGGCATGCTGGTCTACGCCAGCGAGCCTCACTCCTACCGGGAGCTGCCCCTGCGGGTGGGCGAGCTGGGCCTGGTACACCGGCACGAGCTGTCCGGTGCGCTCCACGGCCTGTTCCGGGTCCGCTGCTTCACCCAGGACGACGCCCACATCTTCATGACCCCGGACCAGATGAAGGACGTGATCCAGGAGACGGTCCGCCTGTTCGACGAAGTGTACTCCACCTTCGGCCTCAGCTACACCATTGAACTCAGCACCATGCCGGAGGATCACATCGGCACTGTGGAGGAGTGGGAGCATAACCAGGACATCCTGAAAAACGCTATCACCGACATGGGCAAGACCTTCGAGGTCAACGAGGGCGACGGCGCTTTCTATGGCCCCAAGCTGGACTTCCATCTGGCCGATTCCCTGGGCCGCACTTGGCAGTGCGGCACCATCCAGCTGGACAGCCAGCTGCCGGAGCGGTTTGAACTGGAGTACACCGGAGAGGACGGCCAGAAGCACCGCCCCGTCATGGTCCATCGGGTGGTTCTGGGCAGCGTGGAGCGGTTCATCGGCGTCATCACCGAGCACTTTGCCGGCGCGTTCCCGGTGTGGCTGAACCCGGTGCAGGTGAAGGTCCTGCCCATTACAGACCGCGCCCTGGAATACGCCGATCAGATCGCAAAGCAGCTGGATGCCGCCGGCTTCCGGGTGGAGGTGGACGGCCGCAACGAGAAGATCGGCAAGAAGATCCGGGAGGCCACCCTGGAGAAGATCCCCTATATGCTGGTAGTGGGCGACCGGGATATGGAAAACCAGACCGTCTCCGTCCGCCTGCGGACCGGTGAGGATCTGGGCGCCATGTCCGTGGCGGATTTTGCCGCCCGGCTGAAGCAGGACGTGGACACCAAGGCCATCTGGTAAAAATGCGTTCCCCTCACAGCGGCCCGGGGCCGAACCCGGACCGCTGTGTCCGATTCCGCAACGGGCGCTCCCGCATCCGGGCAGCGGAAAGATGGCGGGCATTTTCGGTGGTTCTGCACATTGCCGGGACCGCCCGGACGGTATACAATAAGAAAAAACATCCGGCACTTTTTGCAGAGGAGGCGGCTATGAGTCAGGAAATTCACTATTTGGAGACCGGATCCCAGGACCCTTTTTACAATCTGGCGTTTGAAGAGACGGTACTCCGCAGCCGGCGGTCGGGGGAGTATCTGCTTCTGTGGCAGAACGACAACACCATCGTCATCGGGCAGAACCAGAACGCCGAGGGTGAGATCAACCGGGCCTTTGTGGAGGCCCATCAAATCCATGTGGTGCGCCGCACCACCGGCGGCGGTGCCGTGTACCATGATCTGGGCAACCTGAACTACTCCTTCATCACCGACGTGGGAGACGCGGAGCGGCTGACCATGGAGCGGTTCACCCGTCCCATTGTGGAGGCCTTACAGGGATTGGGCCTGCAGGCGGAGGCCTCCGGCCGCAATGACATCCTGGTGGAGGGGCGGAAGGTGTCCGGCACAGCCCAGCGGCTGCTCCGCGGGCGCTTCCTGTATCATGGGACACTGCTGTTCGACGCCAACCCCGGCATGGTGTCCGGGGCGCTGAATGTGGACCCGGCAAAGTTCGAGTCCAAGAGCGCAAAATCCGTGCGCAGTCGGATCGGCAACATCCGGGAGTTCCTGAAGACGGATATGGATATGCCCGCCTTCTGGAGTTATCTGAAGAAAACATTGGCCGGCAGCGGTCTGGTGGAGGATCACCTGACAGATGAGGAACTGGCTGCTGTGGATGAGCTGAAGCGCACCAAGTACGACACCTGGGAGTGGAACTTCGGCCGTTCCCCCAAGTACAACCTGCGGAACAAGCGCCGCTGGGACGGTGGCACCCTGGAGCCCTGTGTGGAGGTGGACCAGGGGATCATCCGCCAGATCGTGTTCTACGGAGATTTTCTGGCTGTCAGCCCCATGGACGAGGTGACCGGCGCCCTGATGGGCACGCCATTCCGGCGGGAGGACGTGGGGGCGGTGCTGGACCGCTTCCCCCTCCGGGACTATTTCGGAACCATCACCCGGGACCAGGTGCTGGATACAATATTTTATGTGGACTGAGACAGCGTCCGCAGAAGCAAAAAGAGAGACGCGCCCGGCGCGTCTCTCTTTTTGCTTCTGTCAGGTCAGGATTTCCCGCTGGAACGGCTCCAGCAGCAGCCGGACATCCGGCACCCCCTGGAGCTGGCCCGCGCCCTTGACGGCGGCATCCCGATATCCCCAGCGGTCATCGTGGGAGAAGGGGAGATGGTATACCACCAGATGCTCCGGCCGGATGGCCTGTTCGATGAAGTGACGGCCCTTCCGAAGAGTCACCCAAGGGAAGTTCAAAAGGGCCAGATCAATGGGGCGGATGCCGATGAAATCCCGCAGCTGCGGGTCCGCCACGGCGCAGTCTCCGGCGATCAGGACCCGGAAACCGTCATATTCCAGGATACAGCCGTAGTGGGGGACCTCCCGGTACTGTGCACCCTCGTGAGTCAGGCGCATGAAGTCCATGTGCAGCCCCTCCAGAGTGAGATGGCTGCTGGGACCGGCCAGCACCAGCTGGCGGTCAAACTCCTGCTCCGGCAGCACCAGGGCCACCTGCGGATTTTGGGCAATCACCTGCTCTGTCAGGGCGCGGGAGTAATGGTCCGGATGGCAATGGGTGAAAAAGAGCAGATCCGGGCTGGCGAAGTCCGGATGAGCCTGAAGAATGTTCCAGCGCTCAGGGGTGACAGTGGAGAACCCCACAACCCGACGGTCGTGGAGCGCGTCGGACCAGACCCGCATGACACCCAGATGCAGGGCGACCCCGGCGTTGACGCTGAGTGTGATTTGGCAATGGGACATGATGTCGCTCCTTGTGTGTACAGGATTTTTACTTGCGGGACAAACGTCTTTCAGAATAAAATTTCAAAATGCCATGATTTGCGTAAGGCTTGCGTAAGAATCGGCGCTTTGCGGTTTTATGGTTGATTATACCATACTTTTTCCGAAAAATCAGCAAAAAGTCCAAAAATAATTTATTTTTCTGTTAAAATTGCCATATTTTTGCTGTTTGTACAAAATTGGCAAAGAGCAACAGAACAAAAATGGGCAAAATGACAAATTTCTGATTGCTGATTGATATTGAATTGGCAAAGTGATATACTTGTCTCCATTAACAGAAATTTAATATGTATTTCTGTGAAACAGGTGGCTTTGCGGCAGTTTATTCATACGGCATGATAGACAGGCAACTATTCATGCGCAGGAGACGTATAAATATTCTGTTAAGACGGGGCGCCACACTAACTGAAGGGATTGATCGAATGAAAACCTACAAGACGATCATGAACGGGCTCACCAAAGTCGAGGAATTCGTGCTCTGCGTGATTACCGTCGTGGTTACAGCGATCACGTTTATCAACGTGCTCTCTCGGTATGTTTTCCACTCCAACTTCGCGTGGTCCGAGGAGCTGGTCATCAACGTGTTCATCCTGATGATCATGCTGGGCTGCGCCCTAGCTACCAGAGACGGCAGCATGATTACGCTGTCCCTGATCTTCGACAATGTGGGCGTCGGGGGTAAAAAGATTCTGACCGTGATTGACACGGTCGTGAACCTGATCTTTTACGCCATCCTGATCTACACCGGCTTTAACAAGGTGTTCGATCAGATCAGCACCGGCAAAGAGACCTTCTCTCTGGGCTGGCCCGAATGGGTGTTTACCATCCTGCTGCCCATCGGCTCCATCTTCCTGGTGCTCCATGCGATCGAGTATCTGGTCGACGTGATGAGCAACAAGGCCGCCTGTGTGAAGCCGGCTGAGACAGAGGGAGGCAAAGAGACTGTATGATTAACTTGATCCTGTTCGGCAGCTTCTTCGTGATGCTGCTGCTGAATATCCCCATTGCCGTCAGCCTGGGTATGTCTTCCATTTTCGCCCTGCTCTTCAGCAGTTCCCCCCTGACGGTCGTCCCTACCAACGTGTACAGCGGCATGGCAAAGTTCCTGCTGCTGGCTATTCCGTTCTTTGTTCTGTCCGGCAACATCATGGCCAAGGCGGGCATCTCCAGCCGTCTGGTGGCGTTTGCTGATGACTGCGTCGGCCATCGGCGCGGCGGCATCGCCATCGTGGCTGTTATCGTGGCCTGCTTCTTCGGCGCCATCTCCGGCTCCGGTCCCGCCACCGTGGCGGCTCTGGGCATTATCCTGATTCCCGCCATGATCAACCGCGGCGGCTTCTCCGCCCCCTTCGCCTCTTCCCTGATGGCCAGCGCCTCCTCCATCGCCATCGTCATTCCGCCCTCCATCGCATTCGTGGTGTACGCCTCCATCACCGGCGTCTCCGTGGGCGATATGTTCATGGGCGGCTGGATTCCCGGCATCATGATGGGCCTGTCCCTGGTGATCATCATCATGATCGAGTGCCGCAAGAAGGGCATCCAGGCATCCAAGGCAAAGTCCTCCTGGGGCCAGCGCTGGAAGTCCTTCCGTGAGGCCTTCTGGGGCTTCCTGATGCCCGTCATCATCATCGGCGGCATCTACGGCGGCGTTTTCACCCCCACCGAGGCGGCTGCCGTCTCCGTGGTATACGGTCTGGTGGTCGGCGTCTTCATCTATCGTGAGGTCAAGATGAAGGATATGATCGATATCCTGGTCGACTCCGGCAAGACCACCGGCGGCATCATGCTGATCATCGGCGCGGCCACCCTGTTCTCCTATGTGTGCACGGTGTTCGGCATTGCGCAGGCGGCCCAGGCTCTGCTGCTGGAGATCTCCGGCAACAAGTACATCTTCCTGCTGATCGTCAACGTGATCTTCCTGATTGCAGGCTGCTTCGTGGACGCCAACTCCGCCATGTACATCTTTATCCCCATCATGTACCCCGTAGCCACCCAGCTGGGCATCGACCCCGTCCACTTCGGCGTGATCGCCACAGTGAACCTGGCTATCGGCCAGGTGACTCCTCCCGTGGGTGTCAACCTGTTCGTCGCCATCGGTGTGTCCGAGAAGCTTCAGGGCCTGCGGGACAAGACCAAGGTCACCATTGTCTCTATGTCCAAGGCTGTGTGGCCCCAGATTGTGGCATGCATTATTGCGCTGCTGCTCATCACCTATGTGCCCGGGTTCTCTACCGTGCTCTTGTTCGGCAAATAAGCATCTCCTGACTTGGCTGTAACCGCGCTTTGCGGTTTCAGATAATACCTGCTACAACTATTTTAAGGAGGCAAAACAATGAAAAAGTTTCTTGCACTGCTCCTGGCGCTCACCATGGCTCTGGCCCTGGTGGCCTGCGGCGGTGGCGATGACGCTGCCAGCGATACCACTGCCGACAGCGGCGATGATGCTGCCGCTTCCACTGGCGAGTTCGAGGAAATGACCTGGAAGTTCGCCTGCTCCGCCACGGAGACCTCTCCCTGGGTGGACGGCGCCAAGGAGTTCGCCCGGATCGTGGGCGAGAAGACCGGCGGTGCCATCACCGTTCAGTACTATCCCGCTGACCAGCTGACCGCCGGCAACCAGACCGACGGCATCCAGGCCCTGATGGACGGTACCACCGAGTTGTCCATGCACTCCAACCTGATCTGGTCCTCCTTCGACCAGCGGTTCAACGTGGTCTCCCTGCCCTTCCTGTTCAGCAGCACGGAAGAGGCTGACGCGGCCCTGGACGGCGCCGGCGGCGAGGCTCTGGGCGAGATCCTGGAGAGCACCTACAACGTGCACCTGCTGGGCATTGCGGAGAACGGCTTCCGCCACATCACCAACAGCAAGCACGCCATCGCCAGCAAGGCTGACATGAACGGCCTGAAGATGCGTGTCGCGGGTTCCCAGCTGCTGAACCGTTCCTATGAGCTGTGGGGCGCCGACTACACCAACGCCAACTGGTCCGAGGTGTTCACCGCTCTGCAGACCGGCACCTACGACGGCCAGGAGAACCCCCTGCCCACCGCTGATGCCGCTTCCATCCAGGAGGTCCAGAGCTATCTGACCTATTGGACCGGCGCTTATGACTGCCTGTTCTTCTGCATGAACGCTGAGCTGTACAACTCCCTGTCTCCCGAGCTGCAGGCCATCGTTGACGAGGCCGGCCAGGCTGCCTGCGAGTACGAGCGTGAGCTGAACCGCAGCCAGGATCAGGAGATCATGGACAAGTGGGCCGAGGCTGGCGTTGAGATCACCGAGCTGACTCCCGAGGCTGCTGCTGAGTTCGCTGAGGCTTCTGCCCCCGTGTACGACGAGTTCGCCGACGAGCTGACCCCCGAGCTGATCGAGGCTTTCACCAGCGTCACTCAGGCTGATGCTGGCACCACTGAGCCCGCCGCCTAATTGAAGGGCAGCCTGCGTTTCCGTATAAACAACGGTTAAGGTTTCGTA
Organism: Flintibacter sp.; assembly: GCF_046973065.1. NCBI lineage: Bacteria > Bacillati > Bacillota > Clostridia > Eubacteriales > Flintibacter > Flintibacter sp. Next base: position 13,287 of record NZ_JBKVXZ010000005.1, read on the forward strand.
AGTTGCGTTAGCTGAGAGGACGTGGCTGCAGGAAACTGTTGCCACGTCTTTTCAGAGAACATAGGTGAAAATTTTGACGATTTCACCGCTCAGCGCATCTGTCCCAGCAAATTTCAAAGAGTGCCGACAGGAGAGTCGGCAGAAGGGAGTTTTTCCTATGGCAGCAACAAAGGCAGCAAAATACACCAAGGAACTGGCGGAGCACTTTTATGAGACCATGTGCACCATCCGCAAGTTTGAGGAGAGCGTGAAGCACGACTTCCTGAATGGTGAGATTCCCGGCTTCGTGCACCTGTACATCGGTGAGGAGGCCATCGCCACTGGTGTGTGCTCCGCTCTGCGGAAGGACGATATGATCGAGTCCACTCACCGCGGCCACGGCCACTGTGTGGCCAAGGGCGCGGATGTGAACCGCATGATGGCTGAGATCTTCGGCAAGAAGACCGGCCTGTGCCAGGGCCGCGGCGGCTCCATGCACATTGCCGACTTCTCTGTGGGTATGCTGGGCGCCAACGGCGTCGTGGGCGGCGGCTACAACCTGGCCACCGGCGCTGCCCTGGCCAGCAAGATGATCCTGAAGAACGACCGGGTTTCTGTGGTGTTCTTCGGTGACGGTGCCTCCAACCGCGGCACTTTCCACGAGGCCATGAACGTCGCTTCCGCCTGGAAGCTGCCCGTGATCTTCGTCAACGAGATGAACTGCTGGGCTTCCACCACGCCTTACCGCACCACCTGCAATGTGGAGAACATCTCCGACCGCGCGGCTGGTTATCATGTGCCCGGTGTGATCGTGGACGGCCAGGATGTCTTTGCTGTGTATGAGGCCGCCAAGGAGGCGGTTGCCCGTGCCCGTGCCGGCGAAGGCCCCACGTTCATCGAGGCCAAGACCTACCGCATTGAGGGCCACTTCGTGGGCGACCCTGAACTGTATCGTGACCACGCCGAGACCCAGAAGATCTATCACGACACCGATCCTCTGAAGATGTTCCGCGCCAAGGCCGCCAAGCTGAAGCTGATGACCGCCGAGGAGTGCGACGCCATCGATGCCAAGTGTGAGCAGAAGATCAAAGACGCCAAGGAGTACGCTATGCAGAGCGAGTACGCCGATGCGTCCGAGTACATGAAGTACGTCTACGTGGATGACTAAGGCGAAGGAGGACAAATACGATGCGTAAGATCACTTTTTCTCAGGCCACTCAAGAGGCCATGGCCGAGACGATGGCGAAAGACCCCACTGTATTCGCAATGGGCGAGGACCTGGCCCGTCAGGGCGGTATCTTCGGTCAGTTCAAGGGCCTGCCCCAGCAGTTCCCCGGCCGGATCATTGATACCCCCATTTCCGAGACCTTTATCATCGGCGGCGGCGTAGGCGCGGCTCTGGCCGGCGCCCGTCCCGTGGTGGACATGCACTTCGCCGACTTCATCGGCGTGCCCATGGACGAGATCTTCAACCAGATGGCAAAGGTCCGCTACATGTTCGGCGGCCAGGCCAAGGTGCCCCTGGTCCTGCGTGCGCCCGACGGTTCTGCCGGCGGCGGCGCTGCACAGCATTCCCAGTGCGTGGAGTCCTGGTTCGCCCACATCCCCGGCATCAAGGTTGTGGCGCCCTCCAATCCCTATGACGCCAAGATGGTGCTGAAGGCCGCCATCGAGTGCGACGACCCCGTGCTGTACTTCGAGAACAAGATCCTGTACAAGGAGAAAGGCGAAGTGCCCGAGATCGGCGAGGAGGAGCCTTACACCCTGGGCAAGGCCCGCGTGGAGCGTGAGGGGAAGGATGTGACCATCGTGTCCTACTCCATCGGCATGAAGAATGCCCGCGGCGCTGCGGACCTGCTGGCCAAGGAGGGCATTGAGGCCGAAGTCATCGACCTGATCACCCTGTCTCCCTGGGATAAGGAGACCGTGCTGAACAGTGTGAAGAAGACCCACCGCCTCTGCATCGTCCACGAGGCTGTCAAGCAGGGCGGCTTCGGCGCGGAGATCTCCGCCACCGTCGCGGAGGAGGCCATGGAGTATCTGGATGCCCCTATCCTGCGGTACGGCGCTCCCTTCTGCCCGATCCCCTTCGCTCCCACCCTGGAGAAGATGGTGAAAGTGGTTCCGGAGGACCTGGTAAAGGGCATCAAGGGCATGTTTTAATGCCTGTTGAAAAGGAGATTTTCAAGTATGGCAACTGAAGTATTGATGCCCAAGCTCGGCCTGACGATGACCGAGGGCACCATTGAAGAGTGGAAATATAAAGAGGGCGACGCTGTCAAGAAGGGGGACATCCTGTTCTCCGTAGCGACGGATAAGCTGACCAACGACGTGGAGTGCGAAGAGGACGGCACCCTGCTGAAGATCCTGCTGCCGGAGGGCGAGACCGCCCCCTGCAAGAGCGTGATCGCCTGGATCGGCCAGCCCGGCGAGGCGATTCCGGATGCCTCCGGTGCCGCCGCGCCCGCTGCTGCCGCTCCTGCCGCTGCGCCGTCCGCAGCCTCTGCCGCGGCTCCTGCCGCCGCCCCCACGGCCCATGCGGACCGTCCCGCCGGTGCCTACGTGCTGGCGACTCCCTACGCCAAGAAGCTGGCGAAGGAAAAGGGCTATGACCTCTCCCAAATCCCCGGCACCGGCCCCAACGGGACCGTGGTGGCCAAGGACGTGGAGAACTTTGTGGCCGGTCCCAAGACCAGCCCCATGGCTGCCAAGCTGGCTGCCGAGCTGGGCGTGGACGTCAGCAAGCTGGACGTCCAGGGCCGCGTGATGAAGGCGGACGTGCTGGCCGCCGCCGGTGTGGGTGCAGCCGCAGCTCCCGCCGCTGAGGCCGTTGCCGCTGTTGAGAGCAACGACGAGAAGCCTGTGAAGGTGAATCCGCTGCGCCGCAGCATCGCTGCCAACATGACCAACTCCTGGCACACCTCTCCGCGGGTCACCTACACCCGTCCGGTGGAGGTCACGGCCATGAAGGACCTGCGGGCCAAGCTGAAGGACGGCCTGAAGGAGCAGGGGATCAAGCTGACCTACAACCACATCCTGATGAAGGTGGTTGCCAAGGCCCTGACCGAGTTCCCCGACGTGAACGCCAGCTTCGCGGACAATATGCTGACCCGCCACAAGCACGTGAACATGGGCCTGGCGGTCGCCAAGGGCGATGGCCTGATCGTGCCCAACGTGAAGAACTGCGAGGAGAAGTCCCTGGCACAGATCGCCCAGGAGACGGAGGCCCTGATCGAGGCCACCCGCACCGGCAAGCTGGGCATGGAGGACATGACCGGCGGCACCTTCACCATCTCCAGCCTCGGGCCCTATGGCATCACCAGCTTCTCTCCCATCATCAACCAGCCTGAGCTGGCGATTCTGGGCGTGTGCGACATGGTGGATACCCCTGTGGTGCGCAACGGCGAGATCGTGATCCGGACCATGATGAACCTGAGCCTGACTGCCGACCACCGCGTGATCGACGGCGTGATGGCCTCCAAGTTCCTCAAGCGGATCGCGGAGCTGCTGGAGAACCCCTACATGCTCCTGGTGTGAGATCAAACAACCCATTCAAGGGAACCCGGCCTGTGCCGGGTTCCCTTTGAGGGGTCATTGTCCAAAATTTGACGATCCAAACAACTCAAAGGCCGAATCAGAGGCGGTTTTTGGGTAAGTTCATGAAAGAAGGACAGAAATTATGGCAACTGAAGTTCTGATGCCCAAGCTGGGTCTGACGATGACCGAGGGCACCATTGAAGAGTGGAAGTTCAAAGAGGGAGACACCGTCAAGAAGGGGGACATCCTGTTCTCCGTGGCGACCGATAAGCTGACCAACGACGTGGAGGCCGAGGAGGACGGCACCCTGCTGAAGATCCTGCTGCCGGAGGGCGAGACCGCCCCCTGCAAGAGCGTGATCGCCTGGATCGGCGCCGCCGGAGAGGCGGTTCCCGATGCTGCCGGCGCCGCGGCTCCCGCCGCACCCGCTGCCGCCGCACCCGCTGCCGCCGCTCCTGCTGCTGCACCTGCCCCGGCTGCAGCCTCCGTCGCAGCTGGCCAGAAGACCGTCATCGTCGTGGGCGGCGGCCCCGGCGGCTATGTGGCTGCCATCCGGGCGGCCCAGCTGGGCGCCAAAGTGACCCTAGTGGAGCGCGAGCACATCGGCGGCACCTGCCTGAACATCGGCTGCATCCCCACCAAGTGCCTGCTGCACAGCGCGGAGCTGGTGTCCGAGATCAAGGAACAGGGTGCTGACATCGGCGTGAAGGTCTCCGGTGTGGAAGTGGACTTCCCCCAGGTGATCGCCCACAAGAACGCCATCAGCAAGCAGCTGACCCAGGGTGTTGCCGGGCTGCTGAAGCAGAACAAGGTCGCCCGCGTAGACGGCGAGGCCAGCTTCACCGGCCCCAAGACCCTCTCTGTGAAGAAGTCCGACGGCTCCGTGGAGGAGATGACCGCCGACGCCATCATCGTGGCCACCGGCTCCGTCAACTCCCAGCCGCCCATCCCCGGCCTGAAGGAGAATCCCAACTGCATCGACTCCACCGGTGCGCTGAGCCTGGAGAAGCTGCCCAAGAGCATGGTGGTCATCGGCGGCGGCGTCATCGGCCTGGAGCTGGCCTGCGCCTACGCGGCCTTCGGCACCAAGATCACCGTGGTGGAGGCACTGGACCACATGCTGCCCATGCTGGACGGCGACCTGACTGCCATCGGCGTGAAGCACATGAAGAAGATGGGCATGGAGTTCAACCTGGAGTGCCCGGTGCAGGCCGTGGAGGCCTCTCCCGTGGGCGCCAAGGTGGTCTGCAAGAACAAGGCCGGCGAGACTGTCAGCTTTGAGGCGGAGAAGGTGCTGGTGGCCATCGGCCGGAAGGCCAATACCGCCAGCCTGAACCTGGAAGCTGCCGGCCTTGCCAACGACCGGGGCCGGATCATCGTCAACGACAAGATGGAGACCAGCGTGCCCGGCGTGTACGCCATCGGCGACTGTGTCTTCGGCAAGGCCCAGCTGGCCCACACCGCCAGCGCCATGGGCGAAGTGGCTGCGGAGAACATCATGGGGATCCCTGCCGTGTATGACGAAAAGACCAACCCCACCTGCGTGTATATGGAGCCGGAGGCTGCCTCTGTCGGTCTGACCGAGGAGCAGTGCAAGGCCAAGGGCATCGACTACAAGGTGGGCAAGTTCCCGCTGGTGGCCAACGGCAAGTCCCTCATCATCAATGGCGGCGAGGGTCTGGTGAAGATCATCGCCGACGCCAAGTACGAGGAAGTGCTGGGTATGCACATCATCGGGCCCCGGGCTACGGACCTGATTGCCGAGGGTGCTCTGGCCCTGCGGCTGGAGGCCACCGTGGATGAGCTGATCTCCACGATCCACTCTCATCCCACGGTTTCCGAGTCCGTGCGGGAGTGCGCCCTGAACGTCCAGAAGCGCGCCATCCACATCAAGAACTGATTGCGTTTCCCGATGACAAGGGCCGCCGCTATCAAGCGGCGGCCCTTGTTGCTGCGTGAAGAACGGTATGGTGCCTCAATGGCGCGGCAAAACTCCAGTGTGCAGTCCAGGAGGATATAAATGCGGGAAGCCCCCGTATACCTCCAGATTTGCCTGACAGCGTAACAGGAATACAGCGTGTGGAGCTGCAGGGGTACTGTACCGGTCGGGAAAGACGGGGCGTTTCATTTTCTCCTTTGCTTGTCCACGCCGATCTTTTATGAGAAATGCCGATCAGGAGATGCACGCTGAACGCTGAAGCATGGGATGAGGCAGGGGAATTCAACTGTCATGTTCACGCTTTTCTGGCATATACCTGCCTGTCGTTATGGTTATATCTTAAATAGAGCGAAGATATTGCGTATGTTTTGCATCTGATACATTTCACCATGGAGAAACGGGAGGAACGGCCTTGAAGAAGCGGAGAAATCCCGCTATAATGGGGTGGCATGAACGGACAAGGAGGGCAGGAGACCATGGCGGTGACCGGACGGTTTGCGCCGTCGCCAAGCGGGCGCATCCATTTGGGGAATATTTTGTGCTGCCTGCTGGCTTGGCTCAGCGCCCGGCAGAAGGGCGGGAGAGTGATCCTGCGGATCGAGGATCTGGATATCGCGCGATGCCCGCGGCGTTATGGGGAGCAGATGTGCCGGGACATCCGGTGGCTGGGACTGGACTGGGACGAGGGACCTGTCATCGGCGGCCCCAGCGGCCCCTATGAGCAGAGCCGGAGGACGGCGCTGTATCAGGCTGCTCTGAGGCGACTGGAGGCCCAGGGGCTGGTCTACCCCTGCTTCTGTACCCGGGCGGAGCTCCATGCCGCCAGTGCTCCCCACCGGGAGGATGGACAGGTGGTCTACCCGGGGACCTGCCGCGGTCTGACTGCGGAGCAGGCGGCAGAGCGGGCCCGGCGCACAGGCCGCGCCCCCGCCCTGCGGCTGTGGGTGCCGGAGGAGGAGATCACTTTCACCGACGGCCACATGGGGGAGTACAGGGAGTGGCTGCCTGCGGACTGCGGGGATTTTCTGCTGCGGCGGTCGGACGGCATATTTGCCTATCAACTGGCGGTGGTGGTGGATGACGCGGCCATGGGCGTCACAGAAGTAGTGCGGGGTGCGGACCTGCTGGCGTCCACCCCCAGGCAGCTGCTGCTGTATCGGCTGCTGGGACTGGAGGCACCGGCGTTTTACCATTTCCCGCTGCTTCTGGGAAGCGACGGGCAGCGGCTCAGCAAGCGGAACGCGGATGCGGGGCTGGACACGCTGGGAGAGCGGTATACGGCACCGGAAATCCTGGGAAAACTGGCATATCTCGCAGGCTTCAACCCCTCTGCAGAACCCAGAAGCGGGGAGAGCCTGCTGGAGGACTTTGCCTGGGAGAGGGTCCCCAGAGCGGATATCCGCATTCCGGAGGGACTGTTTTGAAAAGGAAGCGGCACAGGCTGACAGCCTGTGCCGCTTCTTTAGTTGCTTTGTCCCGAAAGGGCGTCTGGAATCTCCACTTCTGCCATCAGCTCCCGGCTGATGATGGTGAGCATCTCCTCCAGCTTGGCGCACTCCGCCGGGGTAAACCGCTGCGTGATGCGGTTCATGACGGCGGTCATGTAGGCCGTGCTGATGTTGTAGTAGTCGATATACTTCTGAGTGATCTCCAGATGGTATTCCCGCCGGTCGTCGGAAGACTGGACCTTGCGGATGTAGCCTTTCTTGATGAGGCTGTTGACCTTGTATGCCGCGTTGGGAGGGGAGATCCGCATGAAGGTGGCAAATTCATTCACCGTGGGACTGCCCAGAGCCTGAATGGCCTCCATGCAGAAGGTCTCCACCGTCGTCAGACTGGCCTCACGATCCTGAAAGCGGCTGAAGATCTCCTGGTAAAAGTGCAGCTTGAACTTGGTGTACACGTTAAAAAAAGCGTCTTTCAGCATGGCTGCAAGCCCTCTTTCCCGCGCCTTGCCCGCATGGCGGGAAAGCGTCGGCTGTCATTCCGCACCGATGGCGAAGGTCAGTTCCGCCGTACAGGCCAGTTCGCCGTTGACCGTGGCCTTGCACTCGCCGATGCCCACCGGCCCGCGGCGCTTGGTGAGAACGCACTCCATTTCCAGCACGTCGCCGGGGGTCACCTTCCGGCGGAAGCGGGCGTTTTTCACGCCGCCGAACAGGGCGATCTTGCCCTGGTTCTCCGGCAGGGAGAGGATGGCCACGGCGCCCACCTGGGCCATGGCCTCCAAGATCAGCACACCGGGCATGACGTGCTCCTGGGGGAAGTGGCCGCAGAAGAACTGCTCATTGACGCTGACGCACTTGCGGCCCTTGGCCCACTGGCCGGGCTCGTAATCGGTGATCCGGTCCACCAGAGCAAAGGGGAACCGGTGGGGTAGGATCTGCGCGATCTGGTTGGAATTCAATTCGTTTGCCATGGTCTCACGCCTCCCATCGTTTGAACAGCAGGCTGCCGTTGTGGCCGCCGAATCCCAGAGAGTTGGACATGGCGTAGCGCACATCGGCGCTGCGGCCGTGACCCGGCACCACGTCCAGGTCGCAGGCGGGATCCGGCACCTGATAGTTGATGGTGGCGGGAAGATAGCCGTCATGCAGCGCCATGGCGCAGAACATGGCCTCCACAGCACCGGCGGCGCCCAGCATGTGGCCGGTCATGGACTTGGTGGAGCTGATGGCCAGCTTGTAGGCGTGGTCACCGAACACAGTCTTGACGGCGGCCGTCTCGCCGGCGTCGTTCAGGGGGGTGGAGGTGCCGTGGGCGTTGATATAGTCCACATCCTCCGGCTTGGCGCCGCCGTCTGCAAGGGCCATCTCCATGGCCTTGGCGGCACCGCTGCCGTCGGGCCGGGGAGCGGTCATGTGATAGGCGTCGCAGGTGGCGCCGTAGCCCACGACCTCCGCAAGGATTCGGGCGCCCCGGGCCTTGGCGTGCTCCAGCTCCTCCAGCAGGAGGATGGCCGCACCCTCGCCCAGCACGAAGCCGCTGCGCTCCGCGTCAAAGGGGATGGAAGCCCGCTTGGGATCGGGATTCTGGGTCAGGGCCTTCATGGAGGTGAAGGCGCCGATGGCCAGAGGCGTCACAGCGGACTCCGTACCGCCGCAGAGCATCACATCAGCATAACCGTCCCGGATATAGTGGAAGGCATCGCCTACGGCATTGGTGCCGCCGGTACAGGCGGTCACCGGACAGGAGCACATGCCCCGGAAACCGGTGTGGATGGCGATCTGGCCGGCGGCCATGTTGCAGATGCCAGTGGGGATATAGAAGGGAGAGACCCGGTCCCAGCCCTTCTCCTTGCCCTTGTCGTGCTCTGCCTCCGTGATGGAGAGGCCGCCGATGCCGCTGGAGACAATGACGCCGCAGCGATCCGCCTCCGCTTCATCCAACGTGAAGCCAGCACCGTCCAGTGCCTCCTTGGCGGAGACGACGGCCATCTGGGTGAAGCGGCCCATCCGCTTGGCCTCTGGCTTGCTCATGTAGTTCTCCGGCACGAAGCCCTTGACCTCCGCGGCCAGATGGACCTTCAGATCGGTGGGATCGAATTGGGTGATGGGAGCGATGCCGCACACACCGTCCTTCACAGCCTGCCAGCTCTCTGCCGCGGTAAGGCCAATGGGGGTCACGGCCCCCAGGCCGGTGATCACGACTCTCCGTCGTTCCATAGTATACCTCCTGTAGATAGAGTTGGGAGCACCCGGAAAAGGTGTTCCAAAAGGCCCCGCAAAAGGAAGGGGGCTGGGGAAATCCATTCGGGGTTCCCCGGTTGATCTGCCAGAGGCAGATCAAGAAATTCCAATCATTTTCGGCAGGGCGCACCCCAGGGCGGCTTCTCTTGCCCCTGCGGGGCAATTCACCTTCTGTACCTGCCGAAAATACTTTGACCCAAGCCGCTGAAAGCGGCGCGGAAGTGCCCTTGGGGTGCAGACTGGTGATGGGGGTTCAGCGGAGCCGGTGGCATACCGGCGGAGCGTCCAAGGGGGACACTGTCCCCCTTGAATGCTTCACATCGCCATGCCCCCGTCGACGGCCAGGACCTGGCCGGTGACATAGGCGGCCTCGTCGCTGGCCAGGAAGGCCACGGCCTTTGCCACATCCTCCGGTGCACCCAGCCGCTGCATAGGGATGGTGGGCATCATGGCGTCCTTGGCGGCCTGGGGCATGGCAGCGGTCATGTCCGTCTCAATGAAGCCGGGGGCCACGGCGTTGACCGTCACGCCCCGGGAGGCCAGCTCCTTGGCCAGGGACTTGGTCATGCCTACCACACCCGCCTTGCTGGCGGCGTAGTTCACCTGGCCGGCGTTGCCCCGGAGGCCCACCACGCTGGAGAGGTTCACGATCCGGCCGTACCGCTGCTTCATCATGATTCGGGACACGGCCTTCATGCACAGGAAGGTGCCTTTCAGGTTCGTGTCGATCACCGCGTCGAAGTCGGCCTCCTTCATCATCATCACAAGGCCGTCCCGGGTGACGCCGGCATTGTTCACCAGAATGTCGATCCGGCCGAATTCCTTCACAGCGGCATCCATCAGGGCCTTCACCTGGGCCTCGTCCGCCACGTTGCACTGCACGGCCAGGGCCTTGGCACCCAGGTCCTCGCAAGCGGTCACGGTCTCCTGGGCAGCTTCCGCCCGGCCGGCGTAGCACAGCACCACATTGGCGCCGCCCCGGGCCAGCTCCTCGCAGATGGCCCGGCCGATGCCCCGGCTGCCGCCGGTGACCACGGCGGTCTTTCCAGCAAAATTCATCATGCCTTCTCCTTTATCAGTTGTTCCAGCGTGTCGGGCAGGTTCTCCACATCCGCTGCGGTCTCCACCGCGCAGACCGGTATGCCGGGAACGGTCTTTTTCACAAAACCGCTGAGGGCTTTGCCCGGGCCGATCTCCACGATGGCGTCCACGCCCATGTCGGCCATCTTCCGGATGGAGTCCTCCATGAACACGCTGCTCTGCACCTGCTTTACCAACAGCTCCTGGATGGGGGTGCTGTCATCCTTCACATCCCCCAGGCAGTTGAAGATCACGGGGATCTGGGGATCCGCAAACGCCACGCCCTGGAAGTATTCCCGCAGGGCATTCCCGGCAGGGGCCATCAGGGGGGTGTGGAAGGGGCCGCTGACCTTCAGGGGCAGGCACCGGCGGGCGCCCTTCTCCTTGGCAATGGCGGCGGCCTTCTCCACAGCGGCCTTCTCACCGCCGATGACCAGCTGGCCGGGACAGTTGTAGTTGGCGATTACCACGCACCCCAGGTCAGAGGCCGCGTCGCAGGCATCCTGCAGGGGGCTGCGGTCCAGATTCAGGACGGCCATCATGGCGCTCTCCCGGCCGGCAGCCGCCTCCTCCATGGCCTTGCCCCGGAAAGCCACCAGACGGATAGCTGTGGCGGCGTCGAACACACCGGCGGCGTGAAGGGCGGAGTACTCACCCAGGGAGAGGCCCGCCGCCACAGCGGGGGTGATGCCCTTCTCCCGCAGCACCGCCGTCATGCCGGCGGCAAAGGCCACCATGCAGGGCTGGGTGTAGCGGGTCTGGTTGATGATGCCGTCCGGGTCCTCAAAGGTGACCTTCTTCAGGTCAAAATCCACTTCCGCATGGTCGTAAACAGCCCGGAAAGCGGAAAACGCCTCGTACAGATCGGCGCCCATGCCGGCATGCTGGCTGCCCTGACCGGCGTACAAAAAGCCCAGTTTCATTCTGCGTCGCTCCATTCTGCGGCGGTGGCCTTCGCCCGTGCGATACCGCTCTCATACAGGTCACGGAAAATCTCGGCCACGGGCCGGATCTCGTGGAGCATACCAGCCACCTGGCCGCTCATGACGCTACCCATTTCCACATCGCCCTCCAGCACGGCCCGGCGCAGGCCGCCCAGGGTGACCTTCTCCAGCTCCTCCAGAGAGGCGCCGCGCTTCTCTAGGGCCAGATACTCCCGGGCCATCTTGTTCTTCAGGATTCGGACCGGGCCGCCGATGGAGCGGCCGGTGACCACCGTATCACTGTCCTTGGCCTTCAACACAGCCTGCTTGTAATTGGGGTGGATGGGGCACTCCTCGCTGGCAAGCAAACAGGTGCCCACCTGGATGCCGCAGGCACCCAGGGCAAAGGCCGCAGCCGCCTGACGGCCGTCCGCGATGCCGCCGGCCGCCACCACGGGAACGCTTACCGCATCGATGACCTGGGGCACCAGGGCCATGGTGGTCATCTCGCCCACGTGGCCGCCGGACTCCGTGCCCTCGGCGATGATGGCGTCCACGCCATAGCGCTCCAGCCGCTTGGCCAGAACCGCCGCCGCCACTACGGGCATCACCTTGATGCCCTTTTCCTTCCAGGCGGGAATGTACTTGCCGGGATTGCCGGCGCCGGTGGTGACCACTTTCACGCCCTCTTCCAGAATGATCTGGGCGATGTCGTCGGCATAGGGGCTCATCAGCATCAGATTGACGCCGAAGGGCTTGTCCGTCAGCTCCTTGGCCCGGCGGATCTCCTGGCGGAGACGGTCGCCGTCCCAGCCGCCGGTGGCGATCATGCCCAGGGCACCGGCGTTGGAGCAGGCGGCGGCGAACTCGCCGGTGGCGATGTTGGCCATACCGCCCTGGATAAAGGGGTACTTGGTTCCCAGGATTTCATTGAGCTTTTTCATAAAAATCTCCCATTCGCCGCTGTGCGCGGCCTAAATAAAGCTGAAGTTTTCGCTGGTAACAGGCTTGCGTCCAGAGCGCCTGCTTGACGTGCAGGGAGTCAGGCGAACTCCACCAGGGCGCCGCCCCAGGTGAGGCCGCCGCCGAAGCCCACCACCAAGACCCGGGAGCCGGGCCCCACCTTTCCCAGGTCATGGAGCTCACTGATGACCAGGGGGATACTGGCGGCGGAGGTGTTGCCGTATTTCTGGATGTTCTTGTAGTACTTCTCCGGGGGGATGTGGTACTTTTTGGCTGCCAGGTCGATGATCCGGGCGTTGGCTTGGTGGAAGACGAAGAAGTCCACGTCCTCAATGGCCATGACGGCCTTTTCCAACACCTGGTCGATGCAGTAGGGCACTGCCTTAACGGCGAACTTGAAGGTAGGCTGGCCGTGCATGAAGATGCGGGCCGGCGCCGGCTTCTCCGCGCCGGTGACGCCCAGCATGTCCGGGTCGCCGTGGCAGCCCAGAACGGCGTGGATGGAGGGATAGTCCTCCCGCCACTCCACCACCACAGCGCCGGCGCTGTCTCCGAAGAGGACGCAGGTGCCCCGGTCCTCCCAGTTGATGAACCGGGAGAGCATCTCCGCGCCGATCACCAGGCCGTACTTCCGGGGGGCCTGGGCCAGCAGGCACTCCATGGTGTGGATGGCGAACAGGAAGCCGCTGCATGCGGCATTCAGGTCAAAGCACACCGCGTCGTGGGGCAGCCCCAGCCCCCGCTGCACCATGCAGGCGGCAGAGGGGGACAGGTAGTCGGAGGAGAAAGTGGCCACCACGCAGGCGCCGATGTCCTCCGGGGAAATCCCGGCGTTTTCCAGCGCCTGCCGGGCGGCGCCCACGCACATATCCGTGTGGGTCTCCGTGGTGCAGTGGTGGCGGGTCTGGATGCCGGTGCGGGTGGTGATCCACTCGTCGCTGGTATCCACGATTTTTGCCAGGTCGTCGTTGGTGACGATTTTCGCAGGGGCGAACCGGCCGGTGCCTCTGATTTTGATTCCGCTCATGCTTCCTCCTTCTGGGGTGCTGCGCCCATGCGTCTGAATTTTTGATACCGGCCTGCGGCCAGAGCGACTCCGCTCTCTTTGGAGAGCTCCGCCAGGCAGCGGCTCAGGGCCCGATCCACCTGCCGCATGTGGGCGGCGGGAGCCAGATGGGCGCCGCCCTCCGGCTCAGGGATGATGCCGTCGATGACGCCCAGCTCCAGCAGGTCCGGCGCCGTCAGCTTCATCAGCTCACAGGCTTCCTCATGTCTGGCGGAGTCCTTCCACAGAATGGAGGCGAAGCCCTCCGGAGAGAGAATGGCGTACACGGAGTTCTCCAGCATCAGCACCCGGTTGGCAACGCCCAGCGCCAGCGCGCCGCCGCTGTTGCCCTCGCCGGTGATGAGGGCGATGACGGGGACGGTGAGGCGGCTCATCTCATAGAGATTCCGGGCGATGGCCTCGCCCTGGCCGTGGGCCTCGGCCTCCAGGCCGGGATAGGCGCCGGAGGTGTCGATAAACGTGAGGATGGGGCGGCGGAACTTCTCCGCCTGACGCATCAGCCGCAGAGCCTTGCGGTACCCTTCCGGATTGGGCATGCCGAAGTTGCACTTGAGGTTCTCCTCCAGCGTTTTGTCCTTCCGGGTGCCGATGACGGTCACAGGGCGGCCGTGGTACAGGGCCACGCCGCCCAAGATCGCGGCATCCTCGCCGCAGAGGCGGTCGCCCTTCTGCTCAAAGAAGTCTGTGAACAGCGCCTGAATATAATCTGTGATATTGGGCCGCTGGGGGTGGCGGGCAATGGCCACCCGCTGGGCGGCGGTCAGCGGTTCGCTCATGTGCGTCCCCCTTTCTCATGGAGCCGCAGCAGCTGGGACAGGGTGTCCCGCATCTGAAGGCGCGGCACCACCGCGTCCACAAAGCCGTGCTCCTCCTGGAACTCCGCCCGCTGGAAGCCCTCCGGCAGGGTCTGGCCGATGGTCTGCTGGATGACCCGGGGACCGGCAAAGCCGATCAGAGCGCCGGGCTCCGCCAGGATGATATCGCCCAGAGAGGCGAAACTGGCAGTGACCCCACCAGTGGTGGGGTCCGTAAAGACGGAAATATACAAAAGCCCTTTCTCCGAGAAGCGGGCCAGCGCCGCACTGGTCTTGGCCATCTGCATCAGGGAGAGGATGCCCTCCTGCATCCGGGCACCGCCGCTGGCGGCGAACAGGATCAGGGGCAGGCGGTTCTTGGTGGCGTACTCAATGGCCAGGGTGATCTTCTCACCCACGGCGGCACTCATGGAGCCCATGAAGAAGCGGCTGTCCAGCACACCCACTACGCATTTGCGGCCCCCGATGGTGCCGGTGGCGGTGACCACGGCCTCCGTCAGGCCGGTCTTGCGCTGGGCGGCCTCCACCTTGGCCCGGTAGCCGGGGAAGGAGAGCGGGTCCGCCGCAGGCAGCTTTTCAAACAGCTCCCGGAAGGAGCCGGGGTCCAGAATCGTGCTGAGCCGATAGTAGGCGCCGATGGGGAAATGGTAGCCGCACTTGGGGCAGACCGACAGGTTCTGCGCCACGGATTTGCGGTCGCTGTCCTGCCCGCACTTGGGACAGGTGATGGCTTTATCGCCGGGAATGTGATTGTCCCGGATGGCCTTCATGGCCAGCAGGCGCGCCCGGCGCTTGGCGAAGACGCCGTTCATCCCACTCATGCATCCACCCCGCTTTCACTGAGCTTGCGGCTGAATTCCAGCAGCTCCGACAGGTGTTCATCCAGGAAGGCAGTGGTGCACTCTCCCAGAATGAACTCCGGATGGTACAGAATCTGATAGGAGAGCTCCGCATTGGTGGGGAAGCCCTCCAGAGTGAACTCCTCCAGGCAGCGGCGCATCCGCCGGATGGTCTCCATCCGGGTGGGGGCATAGGCTAGGATCTTGGCCGCCATAGAGTCGTAGTAAGGAGACAGCTCGCACCCGCTGTACAGGCAGGAGTCCACCCGCACGCCGGGGCCGCCGGGGAAATGGAGGAAATCCACCCGTCCGGGGCAGGGGCGGAACCCCTGCACAGGGTCTTCGGCGTTGATGCGGCACTCGATGGCATGGCCCTGGAGCGTCACATCCTCCTGCCGCAGGCGCAGCGCCAGGCCGGAGGCAATCCGCAGCTGTTGGCGCACCAGATCCACACCGGTGACCAGCTCGGTGACGCCGTGCTCTACCTGGATGCGGGTGTTCATCTCCATGAAATAGAAATGCTCCCGGTCCGGGTCCAGCAGGAACTCCACTGTGCCGGCATTCTCATAGCCAACGGCTTTGGCCGCCTTTACGGCGGCGGCGCCCATCCGCTCCCGCAGCTCCGGCGTCAAACACCGGGCAGGGGCCTCCTCGATGAGCTTCTGGTTCCGCCGCTGGACCGAGCAGTCCCGGTCCCCCAGATGGATGACGTTGCCGTAGCGGTCCGCCAGCACCTGGAACTCGATGTGCCGGGGCCGGAGCACCAGCTTCTCCAGATACATCTCGTCATTGCCGAAGCAGGCCTGGGCCTCTGCCTTGGCCTCCGCAAAGGCCGCGGACAGATCCTCCGGCCGGTCGCACCGGCGGATGCCCCGCCCGCCGCCGCCGGCGGACGCCTTCAGCAACACAGGATAGCCTACGGACTCTGCCGCGGCCAGCGCCTCCTCCACAGAGGCAACCGGGCCGTCGGAACCGGGGGTCACGGGCACGCCGGCGGCGCGCATCAGGTCCCGCGCGGCAGATTTGGAGCCGGCCTTGCGGATGGCGTCGCCGGAGGGGCCGATGAAGGTCAGGCCAGCTGCGGCGCAGGCGTCTGCAAAGTCGGCGTTTTCAGAGAGGAAGCCATAGCCGGGATGGACGCCGACGCACCCGGTGGCTTTGGCCACCGTCAGAAGAGCATCCTGATTCAAATAGCTGTCTGCCGCCCGGGCAGGGCCGATGCACACCGCCTGTCCCGCCAGCTGGACATGGAGCGCGTCCGCGTCCGCCTGGGAGTATACGGCCACCGTCTCGATCCCCAGCTCCCGGCAGGCCCGCAGGACCCGCAGGGCGATCTCTCCCCGGTTGGCGATCAATACCCGCCTCAGCATGGCCGATAACGGAACAGCGGCTCGCCGAAGGCCACCAGCTCGCCGTTGCTCTTGCACACGCTCTCAATGACGCAGTCACAGGGAGCGGGAACTTCGCTCATCATCTTCATAGCCTCGATCAGGCAGACGGTCTGGCCCTTGGACACCCGGTCGCCGGGCAGGACAAAGGGGGCCTGGTCCGGGGCGGGCGCCGCGTAGAACGTGCCCACCAGAGGCGCGTCAATAGAGGAGGAGCTGCTCTGGGGCGCAGGCACCGGAGCAGCGGCGGCAGCCGGAGCGGCCGCAGGTGCGCTGGCCGCAGGCGCAGACGCGCCGCCACGGGTCAGCTCTATGGTGAACTCCTGCGTGGACAGCTTCATCGTCTGAGCGGTGCTGCGGTCGAAGCAGGCGACAATCTCAAAAAACTCTTGGTTGGTCATAGCGCATTCCTTTCTCAGCGGAAAGTGAACCCGCCGGAGGGCGCGGGCCCGCCGGCGGGGCAGGGATTACTGCTTGTGGGCGTTCAGGTAGTTCATCACGTCGCCGACGGTCTTCATCTCCGCCAGGGCGCTATCCTCAATGGAGATGCCGGTGGCCTCTTCCAGAGCCATCACCAGTTCCACGGAAGCCAGGGAATCAGCACCCAGATCGTCAGCCAGGGAGGCGTCCATTGTGACTTGCTCCGCGTCGCAGCCCAGGGTCTCCACGATGATATCACGTACTTGCTCGAATTCCATATTGGTACTCCTTATGTCGAAAAATGATGAAATTATTTTAATTAAAATAATTTAACTAAAATAATTTCACGTTGATTTTATGCGGTTTATGCCGGTTTGTCAAGTAAAATTTTGGAGAACGCCCGCCTTCTCCGGGACGTGGCAGCCGCACCTTATTTAATTATAAGGAAGAAGCGCCTGCCGCAGCGCGTCGTCGCTGGCGGGGACGCCCCAGAACCGGAGTGTTCCATTGATCTCCAGGGCGGGAGTGCAGAGGGTCTCCGGATGCTCACTCGTCACCTGTTCGTTCAGCACCCGGCAGCCGGGGCAGTAGGCGTACAGGCAGGGCATCAGCAGGTCCATCCGGTCGATCACATCGTCGTCTGTGATTTTCTCCAGAGTGTAGTCCAGGCCGAGACCGTCGGCAACGGCCCGGATGCGGTCCATGTAGAAGTCGTTCCGGGCACAGATGGAACAGTACAGGCGCAGTTTGACAGGGGTGCTCATTTCATCGTCTCCTTATTCTCCGGGCGGGGCCCATATTCCGCAGAACAGCATACCACAAGGGGAGGCAGGGGGAAAGACGGCGTCCTATTTTTTGGAGATTTGACGAAAAAGATATTTGCTTTTGCCGATATATCCGCTATAATGTGGGAGGATTGCGCCGGAGGATCCCCAACGGAACCTGTCCCGGCGGAAGAAAGGATGGAGGACCGCATGAAGATCGTCATTGTGGGCGCGGGCAAGGTGGGCGTGGCCCTGACGCGCCATCTGGCCGTGGAGAACAGGGTCACAGTGATCGACCAAAATCCACATCTGGTTGAGAACATCATCAACATCTATGATGTGATGGGCGTGTGCGGCAACGGCGCCAGCTACGATGTGCAGAAGGAGGCGGATGTGGAGCAGGCCGATCTGCTGATCGCCACTACCTCCAGCGACGAGATTAATATCCTCACGTGCCTTGTGGCGAAGAAAATGGGTGTGCAGCACACCATCGCCCGTATCCGCAGCCCGGAATACGGCCGCCAGCTGCGGTTTATGCGCAGTGAGCTGGGGCTGTCCATGGCCATCAATCCGGAGGCGGCAACGGCCCGTGAGATCGCCCGTGTGCTGCGGTTCCCCACCGCCATGAAGCTGGAGTCCTTCTCCAAGGGGCGGCTGGAGCTGGTGGAGTACCGGGTGGCGGAGCACACGGCCCTGGACGGCACCCGGCTTTCGGAACTGTACCGGAATTTCAAGGTCCGGGTGCTGATCTGCGCCGTGGCCCGGCAGGGGGAGACGATCATTCCCTCCGGCGATTTCACCTTGCGGGCGGGAGACAAGATCTATCTCACTGCCGCACCCCGGGAACTGGAGAAGTTCTTCCGGCTTCTGGGCGTATTCCGGGCCCGGGCCTCTTCGGTCATGATCGTGGGCGCCAGCAAAATGTGCTACTATCTGGCATCTGAGCTGCTGGAGATGGGCATGTCCGTAAAGATCATCGACCAGAACGAGCAGCGGTGCGTGGAGATGAGCGAGAAACTGCCCCGCGCGCTGGTGATCGTGGGAGACGGGACGGACAGCGAGCTCCTCAGCGAGGAGGGAATCAGCCAGACGGACGCCTTCGTGGCCATCACGGGCCTGGACGAGGCCAACATCCTCATGGCACTCAGCGCTGCCAAGCAGTCCGGCGACTGCTGTAAGGTGGTGGCGAAGATCAACCGCAAGTCCCTGCTGGAGCTGGTCTCCACCGAGAGCCTGATCGACAGTGTGGTGTCCACCGGTGCGGTGACCACAGAGCTGATCCTCCAGTATATCCGGGCCATGAAGAACGCCTCCGCCTCCAAGGTGAAAACGTTGCACCGCATCGTGGATGAGAAGGTGGAGGCTCTGGAGTTCAGCGTGACGCCGGACATCTCCTTCGCCGGCGTGCCCCTGCGGGATCTGAAGCTGAAGCGGGGCCTGCTACTGGCAGGTATCGTGCGGCAGAACGGGCAGATCGTCATCCCCTCCGGCAATGATGTCCTGCACCTCCACGACGATGTGATCGTAGTGACCACGGACACCCAGCTGGAGGATCTTCGGGATATCCTTGCAGAGTGAGAAGGCAGGTAAGTTCTGTGAATTATCGAATGATCGGCTTTGCCATTGGCCGTATCCTGCTGGTGGAGGCGGCGCTGCTGCTGCTTCCCATGGCGGTGGCTCTGGGATATGGGGAATCCCCTGTCCCGTATCTGCTCCCTGCGGCGCTGCTGGTGCTGTGCGGAGGATTGCTGAGCTTCAAAAAGCCGCGGCAGGCGTCTCTGTTCGCACGGGACGGCCTGGCGGTAGTGGCGCTGGCGTGGATTGCCGTGTCCCTCTTCGGTGCGCTGCCCTTTTACATCTCCGGCTCCATAGAGAGCTTTGTAGATTGCTTCTTTGAGACAGTCTCCGGCTTCACCACCACGGGGGCCACCATCCTGACGGAGGTGGAGTCGCTGAACCGGGGCATTCTGTTCTGGCGCAGCTTCACCCACTGGGTGGGCGGCATGGGTGTTCTGGTGTTCGTCATGGCCATTCTGCCTATGGGCGGGGATGGCCACGGGATGCACATGCTGCGGGCGGAGATGCCTGGACCCGCGGTTGGAAAGCTGGTGAGCCGCATGAGCGACACCGCCAAAATCCTCTACGGCATCTACCTGGTGATGACTGTCATTGAGATCGTGCTGCTGCTGGCGGGCGGGATGCCGCTGTTTGACGCCTGCATCCACTCCTTCGGCAGTGCGGGCACCGGCGGCTTCAGCAGCCGGAATCTCAGTGTGGGAGCTTATAACAACCCCTATTTTGAAATTGTGATCGGCATTTTCATGCTGCTCTTCGGCATCAATTTCAATCTGTATTACTTCCTGCTGGTGCGGCGGTTCCGGGACGTGTTCCGGTCCGAGGAGCTGTGGGCCTATGTCCTCATTGTGGCGACGGCAGTAGCTGCCATCACCCTGGATATCGTGCACATGTACGAGTCGGTGGGCACCAGCCTGCGGCACGCGTTTTTCCAGGTGTCCTCCATCATCACCACCACCGGTTATGCCACGGTGGATTTCAACACCTGGCCCACCTTTTCAAAGGCCATTCTGGTGGCGCTGATGTTTATCGGCGGCTGCGCCGGTTCCACCGCTGGCGGCATCAAGGTGGCCCGGGTGGTGATCCTGCAGAAGGTGTCTGTCAGCGAGATGCGGCGGATGCTCCACCCCAATGCGGTGCCCGCCATCCAGTTCGAGGGCAAGCCCCTGAACGAGCGGAGCATCCGGGGCGTCCATCTGTTTCTGGCGGTGTACCTGATGGTCTTCGTGGCGTCCTGCCTGTTGGTGTCTCTGGAGCAGTTGGACCTGGTGACTACGTTCACAGCGGTGGCTGCCTGCATCAACAACGTGGGGCCCGGTCTGGAGATTGTAGGTCCCATGGGTAACTTCTCCAGCTTCTCCCCTTGGTCCAAGCTGCTGCTGTCCTTCGACATGCTGGTGGGACGGCTGGAGATCTTCCCCATGCTGCTTCTGTTCGCCCCTTCCATCTGGAAACGGCGGCTGTCGTCCCGCAGGCTGGTGGACTGACTTGCCTGAAAATCAAATCCAACGGAACAGGACCGCCGCGGAGATCTGCGGCAGTCCTGCCGTCCTGTCAAGCGCCCTCCGCCGCCGCGGAGGGCGCTTTTTTTCTGCGGTGGGGGGAGATTGCCGGGCAGCGCGGGACAACGGCCACCGGCAACCGCGTCTCCAAAGCTGCCCGCCCCAAACAGAGGAATATGTTTCCCCGGAGCGCCGCCCCACCGGCAAGCGGACAGGAGGGCCTGCGGGACGCTGTGAGCGGCGTCCCGCGGGATGGGCTTCAGGCATCACGGCGGCTAAAGGATCGGCTGACGGATACGAAGAGGAGGCAAGTAGACGGCGGCATCCGGACAGAGGCGGGCTCTGGAGAGACGCCCGGCCCGGACCCTGATGGGCGAGAAGAAGCTGCACCCCGGCGGAGCTGTGGAATCAAAAGAGCGGGGCCCCGGAGGACAATGGCAAAACCTCCGGGGCCCCTTGAAGGGATTGGACAGGAATCGTTTCAAAACAGAACGCTAGCGGATGGGGTTGGAGATGCGACCGATCCCGTCGATCTCGCAGGTGACCACATCTCCGCGCTTGAGGAAGCAGGGGGGATCCATTCCCATCCCCACTCCGGCGGGGGTGCCGGTGATGAGGATGGTGCCCGCCGGCAGCGTCATGCCCTGCGAGAGCTCACTGACGATGTGGCGGATATTGAAGAACACCTGGTCCGTCACGCTGTTCTGCCGCAGCTCTCCGTTGACAAAGCTTCTGATGGATAGCGCGGGCGGGCAGGGGAATTCGTCCGCAGTGACAATGACCGGCCCCATGGCAAAAAAGGTATCCAGGCTTTTTCCGAGGAAGTTCTGCTTGTGGCGGTACTGGACGTCCCGGGCGCTGACGTCGTTGGCCACGCTGTATCCGAAGATGTAGTCGCCCACATCTTCCTCCCGGACATGGAGCGCGTCCCTGCCCAGGACAACGGCCAGCTCCACTTCATAATCCAGCTTGGAGACAAAATCCAGATGGCCGTCGATCGCCTCCCCATCGCCCAGGGCCCGGAGGACATCCGCCAGGCGCAGAGCCTGCCGGCTTCCAGCGAGCTGTATCTGCGCCCAATGGACAAGCTCATCCAGACTGCCGGCAGTTCCGCGCTGCCCGTTCTGATCCAGGGGGCGGTGGGGACCCACAAGGGCGTGGTGGCCCGTCGCATTCACACCAAAAGCGCCACGGAGGGGACCACGCTGATGCGCCTGCAGTGCAGGGATCTGACGGAGAAAAACTGGGACATGCTGTTGAATAATGCCGCGTCTCCCATTCACGCCACGGGATACACGGTATATCTGGAAAACGTGGATACGCTGCCGAAGGATCTGCAGCAGCAGGTGGGGACCTATATTGAGGATACCAAGATGACCCACCGCCATCGGGTAATCAGCTCCAGCTGCTGCGACCTGTCTGCCGAGGTGGCCCGGGGACAGTTCTCCAGCCGGCTCTATCTGCAGCTCAGCGGATTCACCATCAATGTGCCGTCTCTGGCCCAGCGGAAGGAGGATATTCCCGCCTTTGTCAATATGATGATTCCCCAGTACAATACCGCGCTGGCCAAATCCACCGTGGGCATGGAGCCGGATGCCATGGAGCTGATGGTGGAATTTGAGTGGCCGCTGAATCTGGTGCAGCTGGAAAAGGTGCTGCGCCAGATGATCGCGGCGTCCTCGGGATTTTATATCACTGCCGCTGAGGTGGCCGCGGTCCTGCAGAACGAGATGCGGAAAGTGAGTGCCCTTCCGCCGGCGGTGGATCTCTCCGGGACCTTGGAGGACATCGAGCGGAGAGTGATCGAACAGGTGCTGCGGGAGGAGAACATGAATCAGTCCGCTGCGGCCAAGCGGCTTGGAATCGGCCGAAGCACCTTGTGGAGAAAGATCGCCGGCAGCGGCGGAAAATAAACAAAAAGGTCCGGGGGCACAGGGAATATCCCTGTGCCCCCGGACCAAATTTCCGGCAGCGCGGAAGCTTCACTTGCCTTGGATTCCCAGCGCGCGGCAGACGCTGCGGCGGGTGATGCGGTATACCCCATAGAGCACCGCCGAAAGCACGGCGATCACCGCAGCACAGACGGCCATGCCGGCCATCTCGCCGGGGGTGAAGCGGTTATCATTGAAGTACATAATCATGAGGTAGAAGGCGGAGATGACTGCCGTGCCCACGATGGCGGGCACAAGAAACACCTTGGACACCTGCCCCTTTACGGACCGGAACAGATAGCGGTTCGGCGCCCCCAGGTGCCGCAGGTCGTCGTACACCCGTGCGTTGGTGAGGGCGATGGTCATGCACCGGGTAAAGGCAATGACGATGACCGCCGCGAAGCAGATCAGGGCGATAAAGATGAACAGCACCAAAAACACCGCCATGGTGGTGACGAAGTCGTTCTGATCCAGCACCCGGAACTGGGGCATGTAGAGCCAGTAGTTGCGGAACTCCGAGGTGTCCCGGTCCTCCCGCTCTATCACCGGGAAGCCATGGGCGGCGATATGTGCCCGGTCGTAGTCATAGACCTCGCCGGCCTCCTCCGCCAGCGCCGCACTTACCAGGTCGTAGGCGTCCATCTGCAGCACATCGTCGCCGGAGCGGTCCACGATCTCGTTGAACAGGGCGTCGGCAAAGGGATAGCTGGCCTCCGCATCCGCCACGTTGAAGAATACCCAGGTCTCCCGCCAGAGGTCGGTGAGTCCGGCGGTGAGGATCTCGTAGTCGGCGTCATCCAGCACGTAGCAGCCCAGCAGCATGGTGAAACACAGAGGCTCCGCCGGGGTAACGGACAGGCTGGCCCCGGTGACCATATTGGTGACCAGCGTCACGTCGCCGCCGGAGAGATAGCTGGCGCCGCCCTCGTCATCCAGCACGTTGGCGCAGGTGCCGGGGGCCAGGTCCACATCTTGGCCGGTGAGGGCGTTCCAGGCGCTCTCGGAAAAATAGGTGGCCCCGCCTTGGACCTCCCGGTATTCCTGGGTGTAGGTGGTGCCCAGAGCCCCGGAGCTCTGCTCGATGGAGACAGTGCCGTCACAGCCCAGGGTGGCGGCGTCCACCTGGGTCCAGGAGGTGATGTCAACACCATGCTTCGACGCCAGAGATTCCACCTCGCCCCGCTCCGGCCAGTTCTGATCATTCCGCCAGTGGTACTCGAAGTCCACCGGCCGGGTGGAGAAGCTGTAGGTGGAACTGGTATTCAGCATGGGGGCGTAGAAGGAGGCGAAATAGGCGCCGACGATCAGCAGCGTCATCACCAGCATGTTCCGCACCGTCTGACGGCCCTGGAACTTCATCATGGACGTGGCGATGATGTCCCGGTACTTGTGGCGCTTCCGCCAGCCGTTCACCACCGTGTGGAGCAGGATCATGTACATGCCGACCAGCGCCGGCAGGTAAAAGACGGCGTCCACCCCAGAGGGGGAATACCAATGGAGAACCGTGATAAAGAACGACGGCATCAGAAACCCTGCCAGGGCGCCGATTACCACCAGGACGATGCCCACGCTTCCGTACCACCGCTTTACCTCGCGGATAGGCTCGGACTTGTGGGACTCCTGGACGATGTCGATGATGTTGGTGCGGCGGATGGACCGGCCGCCCAGGAAGAACAGCATCCCCACCACGTAGGCGGCAAAGACCATGGACAGCAGATAGGACCGGGGATCGAAGGACAGGGCCATCTCCTGGGAGTCCACCAGGAACAGGCGGAACAGCTGCCACACGCCCCAGGCCAGAGGGCCGCCCAAGACCGCCCCGGCGGCGCAGGAGCCCAGGGAGATCACCGCCAGCTCCTTGCCCATCTCCCGCTGCAGCTGGCGGCGGGTGGCCCCCAGGGCCAGGAACACGCCGGTCTCCCGGGACTTCTGCCGGAAGAACAGCCCGGCGGCATAGGCGGTGAACACGGCGCAGCCGATGACCGCCAGAACGAACACCATCATCACCTGCTTGCGGCTGTCGCCGCCCTCCGGCAAGACGGAGAGGATGGTGGGGGAGCGCATCATGCAGACATAGGCAGTGATCAGCAGCACGGAGAAGAAGCTGCACCCTGCCAGCAAGGCATACTGGCCCCTGTTTTTGCGGCGCAGGGCCGCGTAGGCGTCGGAAAAGTGCCGCATGGTCTCACTCCTTCCCCATGTCCCGGATGGCGTCCAACAGCTGGTCCTGAAAGGCGGTGCGGTCCGTGGCGCCCTTTTCCAGGGTCCGCCACACCACTCCGTCCCGGAGGATGACCACCCGGTCGCAGAAGGAGGCGGCAAAGGAGTCGTGGGTCACCATGAAGATGGTGGCCTCCAGGGATTCCTTGGCCTGTTCAAAGGAGCGAATCACCGCCCGGCTGGACTTGCTGTCCAGGTTGCCGGTGGGTTCGTCCGCCAGGATCAGCAGGGGATGGTTGATGAGCGCCCGGGCCACGGCGGTACGCTGCTTCTCACCGCCGGAGATCTCCGCCGGGTATTTGTCCCGGATGGCGGAGATACCGAATACATCGCACAGCTGGTCCGCCCGGGCCTCCGTCTGGCCGGTGACGGCGCCGCCGATGATGGCGGGCAGGAGAATGTTCTCCCGGACCGTCAGACCGTCCAGCAGCAGGAAGTCCTGGAACACAAAGCCCAGCTGCCGGTTGCGGACCTTGGCCAAAGCGTCCTCGCTGAGATTTGCCAGCTGCCGATCCCCCAGCATGATCTCCCCACTGTCGATGGGGATGTAGCAGGAGATGCAGTTTAAGAGCGTGGTCTTGCCGGAGCCGGAGGGGCCCATGACAGCCACGAACTCCCCCTTCTCCACCGTGAGGGACACGCCCTTGAGGACTTCATAGGTGGTCTTGCCCACTTGGTAGGATTTGTGCAGATCTTTGACTGTTAACATAAAACTCTTCCTTTCTGTCTCACAGGATATTCCCCGCCAGGGCGATGGCCGCCAGATGGGCGGGATAGAAGGCGTAGAAGAACCAGCGGTTGATCTTGATGCGGGAGTGCGTGGCGCAGAAGATCAGGGGCGCGGCGAACACGGCGAAAATGGACCAGTCGATGCAGAGGCCGCCCACCGTCAGGCACAGGGGATCCTCCGGCCAGCCGTTCATCAGGGCCGGAAGATAGCTGAGGAGGTAGAGGGCCGCGCCCAGGCGGGGCCGGTTCCGGCAGAGGTAGAAGATCAGCATCAGCTGGATGCCGGTGCCGGAGTAATCGAAGTTCCACCAGCTGACGGTGAAGAGCGCCAGGGCGAACAGCCACCATTTCCGTTCCTTCAGGCCGTACATGCCCAGCAAGCTCAGGAACAGGGTGAAGAAGATGTTCCAGTTGGTGAGGTTGGCCCAGAATTCGCCGACCGGGTGGAAGGCCAGGATGTAAAAGGGCTGGCTGACGAGGGCGAAGATGCCCAGCCGGGTCAGGTACTTCCGCACGTCGTGGGTGTACAGCAGGCCCACCGTCAGGCAGTAGCAGAAGATAGGGAAGGCCAGTCGGCCGATCCAGCGGAACACGCCCACCTCCGGGAAAAAGGCGCCGCCGATGTGGTCGATCAGCATGGCGGCGATGGCGATGAGCTTCAGCAGATCCGTGTCCAGATTGGTTTTCAGCCGTGGCCCCGTCTGGGGGATGGCGGCGGGAGTGGTGAGCACGCTCCACACACGGGAGCGGGAGATGGCAGTGGCGTTTGTCATGGTGTTTCCCTCCTTGTTGACACCAGCGTACCGCGAAAAAAGAGCCGCCGCAAACGGGGGTGTCATCTGCGGCGGCCTGGATGTCAAGTTTTGCGTTGGGAGGGGAGGGGATGTCAAGTTTGGCGGATTTGCCGTCAAGTTTGGTTTGGCAGACGGCGGTTCCTGTGGTAGAATGGGCAGGTAGTTTAGGGCGAAAAGCGCCCCCTGCCGGACCCCGGCGGGCAGTTTTCGGTTTGAGGTGATGGGGATGCTGCGGATCGGCATCTGTGACGATATCTACGACGCCAGGCTGGTGCTTCGGGCCGCTCTGGAGCGGGTCCTGGAAAAGCGGCGCGTTCAAGGGCAGTTCCGGGAGTTCTCCTCTGGCGAGGGACTGCTCCGCTGGCTGGAGAGCCACGCCGGGGAGCTGGACCTGGTGTTTCTGGACATGGAGATGGGGGAGCTGGACGGCATGGAGACCGCCCGGCGGCTCCGGGCGGCGGACGCCGGACTGCAGCTGGTGTTCGTCACCGGGTATGCAGAGCACGTCTTTGACGGGTACTCCGTGGGGGCCCTGGGGTATCTCTTAAAGCCCCCGAAGGCGGAACAGCTGGAGGAGGTGCTGGACCGGGCACAGGCGGCGCTGGTCCGGGATTTGGACCGGGCCTACATCTGCCGCAGCGGGGACACCCACTACCGGATCCCCATTGCCAACATTCTGTATTTCGTCTCGGACCGGCGGCAGGTGGCCTGTGTCACCGCCGGACGGGAGTACACGTTTTACGGCAAGCTGGACACGGTGGCGGCGGAGGTGGGGGCGGACTTTGTCCGCATCCACCAGCGGTATCTGGTTCGGACAGGAGCTGTGGACCGGATGGAGGGCGGCGAGGTGGTGCTGCGGGACGGCCGGCGGCTGCCGGTCAGCCGGTCCTGCCAGCCCTCGGCCCTGCTGGCCTTTACCCGGGCGGAGCTGGAGGGATGAGGATGCGGGATGTTCTCTGGCAGATCTGGCTCAACTGCGGCTATTTTCTGACCGTGGCGGCCAGCGGCTTTTTCCTCTACAAGCTCTGTGCCCCCTTTGTCCGCCCCCGGAATGGGCGCTTCTGGAGGGTGCTGCTCTTTCTGACCCTGGCGGGGTCCACCGGCATGGTGATTTGGATCGGCGACCCCAACCTGCTCTATACGCTGCCGGCGTTTTTCGCCTTGTTCCTCCTCTCTACCCGGGGTGACCGGATAGGGCGGCTGGCGGTGTGCATCATCCTCTTCTGCCTGGAGATGTCCGTGTGTGCCCTGCTGGACACCTATGTGGAGCGGATCAACAGGAATGCGCTCTATGACGTGCTGGTGCGCCTGGCCCGCCCGCTGGTGTTCGGCCCGCTGTGGCTGCTGCTGCGCCGCCGCCTGCCCCGGGAGCCGGTGGTGCTCTCCCGGCGGCTGTGGAAGCTGGTGCTGGGTCTAGCGGCCATGCCCCTGTGCGCCCTGATCGCCGTGGTGCTGCTGACCTTCCGGCGGTATGACTCTATCGAGGTCAATACCGTGGCGATGTACCAGGGCATGGTGGTGCTGCCCTTTGTATTTCTGACCTCTCTGGTCCTGTTGTTCGCCATTTTGATTCTGGCGGATCACGAGCGGCTGGAGCAGGCAAATCGCCTGGCAGGTCTGCGGGAGGTCTACTATCAGGGCCTCCGGCAGCAGGAGACCCAGGTGCGCCGTCTCCGCCACGATCTGCGGAATCACCTGACGGCGGTCCGGGGTTTTCTGGAGCAGGGAGATGAACAGGGGGCCATCGGCTATCTGGACCAGATAGCCGGTTCCCCGGCCCTGCGGGGAACCAGACGACTCTGTGAAAACGAGGCGGCCAATGCCGTCCTCACCGCCAAGGCGGAGGCCATGGAGCGGGAGGGAGTCGCCGCAGACTTCGCCGTCTCCCTGCCCCGGGACCTGCCTGTGGCGGATATGGATCTGTGCGCCCTGCTGGGCAACGCTCTGGACAACGCCATCGAGGGCAGCCGGGGCGCCGGGGAACGGCGAATCACCATCCGCTGCAAGGCGGACAAGGGACTCTTCATGCTGCGGGTGGAGAACACCCTGGGCGGCGCGGTGCAGCCGGATCTTGCAACTACCAAGACGGACAAGTCCGCCCACGGCTTCGGCATCCCCGGGATGCGGGAAATCGCGGAGCGCTATGGCGGCACCCTGGACGCTGGGGTCCGGGACAACGGGTTCGAGCTGGTGGTGTGCCTGCCCCTGGCAGGGTAGGCCGAAACACTGTAAATCCCCATGCGCTGACGGCCGCCGCAGACACAGGAGAGAGCTCGATTTTCCATATCTGCGGTGTATTTGCACAGAAAAACAGGGAGACCGTCCAATAGACGGTCTCCCTGTTCCGCAGCCAAAGCGGACTCAAATCATCTTCAAAAGTTCGATCTGTTCCCCGGAGGGGCCAGTGAAGAACCAGTTCTCCAACCCGCCGAAGGTGTTGGGCATCACGCACTTCTCTGCGGTCTGGAAGGTGTCCACGCCGGCGGCGCGGAGATCCGCGGCGGCTTGGTCCACATCGTCCACATAGACGGCGAAATGAGGGATGCAGCCCGCACCCTCCGGCACAGGGGCGGCAATCAACTCCACCAGGAAACCGCCGAACTCCACAAGGGCCAGCTCCCGCTGCTGTTCCGGCGGGCAGGCGGGGGCCCGGAGATGCAGGCTGCCGCCGATCTTCCTGTAAAAGGCGATGCTGGCGTCCATATCCGCCGTATACACGGCAATGTGGCCGAGACCTTGATAGTGCTGTTTCATACAATCAGTCCTCCAGTATGTGAAAAATGAAAATATGGCATCAGGAGGCGGCAGTCCGGCCGCCGGGGATCAGGGCGCCCACTGCGCCGCAGACAGCGGCGGGCAACACCCAGCCGAAATCCAGAGACGCCAGGGGCAGCAGGTCCAGAAAGGCCAGCTCCACACCGGTGTAGGTGCGGACTACCTCCAGCAGGCTCACTGCCAGGGCGCCCAGGGCCGCCAGGCGGAACACCCAGTCCCGGCGGATGCGGCTGCCGAACAGGGCCAGCACGATCAGCACCAGCGTGGGGGGATAGACCACGCTGAGGATGGGGGAGGCGATGGCGATGATCTCATTGAGACCAAAGTTGGATACCACGGCACTGAACACGCAGATGACGCACACCAGCGTGCGGTAGGAAACGCGGCCCCCCGAGAGGCCGGAGAAGTAATCGGCGCATGCGCTGACCAGCCCCACAGCGGTGGTGACGCAGGCCAGAGCCACCACCACGGCAAAGAGGATGATGCCCGCCTGCCCCAACAGGTTCCGGACAATGGACACCACCAGGAACGTGCGGTCCACGGTGATGTCGAAGAAGCGGGCGGTGGTGGCGCCCAGATAAGTCAGCCCCAGATAAACCGCCAGCAGGCCGATGCCTGCCACCAGACTGGCGCCGGACACCACCCGGAGCTGGGCGCCGGGAGTCGTGTGTCCCTTCTCCCGGGCGCTCTTCAGAATGATATAGCCGAACACGATGGCCGCCAGCACGTCCATGGTCTGATAGCCGGCTTCCACGCCGGTGGCGGCCACATTCTCCACCAGCGGCTGCTCACCCACCGGCCCGATGGGATTCACCACACCCACCACGATCAGGATCAACAGGCCAATCAGCAGAGCGGGGGTCAGGATCTTTCCCACGATGTCCACCACCGCTGTTTCCCGCACGCACAGCAGCAGGATCAGCAGAAAGAAGAGGATGGAGAAGAGCGCCGGACTGAAGCCGGACACCAGCGGGGCCAGAGAAGTTTCGTAGGTGGTGGCGGCAGTCCGGGGAATGGCCAGCATGGGACCGATGCACAGCACAATGGCGCACATGAGCGCTGTGGAGGGAATCCTGCCGATGCGGGCGGTGATCCCGTCGGGACTTCCCTGCCGGAGAATGGCAAACATAGCCAGCAGGGCCAGTCCGATGTCGGCCATAAAGTAACTGAAAAAGCCGGCCAGCCACTCCGGACCCGATTCCAGTCCCAGATAAGGGGGGAAGATGACATTACCTGCGCCGAAAAACATGGAGAACAGGGCGAAACCGATGACCAAGCTGTCCTGAAGGTGTTTCTTCATAGGAGACCTCCTCTTGCCTTGCAGGTGGACGGATGTCCGCTGAATAAGGGCAAAGCGGCCGCGCGGACGACGCGCGGCCTGTGTATTTATTTGATGTTTGGATAAAACAATTATATTTGAATTTCCGAAAAAAGTCAATGTTATACACACCGGGGCGGTCATGGGCGGAGCAGCGGAGAAAAATCGCCGGAGCGGGAACTTTTTTCCGTAGAGCCCGTCTAACCTCTCAGACCGCGGCGGAGCGCCGTGAAATCCCGTGAGAGGTTAGGAGAAAAACATGAAAAAGAGAGGACTTGCAGGATTGCTGGCTCTGGCGCTGATACTGGCGCTGGCTGCCTGTGGAGGAACGGAGGCGCAGGAGGACGCCGCCCAGGACCAGAGGATGGAGGAAGCTGCGCCGCCCCAGGAGGAAGAGACTTCGGAAACCGATGGGGAGGACGGCGTCCCTGTGACCATAGAGGGCCCTGAGACGGCGGATGATTCCCAGCAGCTCCAGGAGGACGAGCCGGATCTGGGCTCCCGCCCCGCGGACCCGGCGAAGGAGCCGGAGACGGGGAGCCGTCCGGCAGACCCGGCGGAGAAGCCGGTATACCAGCCGGTGGAGGACACAAAGCCCCAGCAGCCGGACAAGGAGCCGGAGACGCCGGCCCAGCCCGCCCCTGCCCCTCCAGTGGAGTCTGCTTCCGGCGTGGATCTGGCGGATTTCTGCGCTTCCGTGACCGGGGACCAGGAGACGTGGCCCGCCCTGATGGCCGTGGAGGGTGAGACGCTGGATACGTTCTATGCGGGACTCTCCGCCATCGCCACCCAGCAGTGTCTGGTGCAGATGGCCATGATCTCCGCCTCCGGTGACGAGATTGCCCTGGTAGAGGTGGAGAACAGCGGCGATGTCCAGGCGGTGAAGGACATCTTCCAGGCCCGAATCGACTATCAGGTGGGGGACGGCACAAGCCCCGGCGGTGCCTGGTACCCCGCGCCCACGGAGATGTGGCGGAACGAGTCCCGGATTGTCTCCAATGGCAACTTTGTGATGCTGGTGGCGCACACCGGCGCGGACGCGGTGGTGGAGCAGTTCAACGCCCTGTTCGCCTGAGTGGGGTCCCGCAATGCGGAAAACGAAGCAGGACTTTTTAAGTCCTGCTTCGTTTCGTTCCGATCAGATTTTGATGAGCTCGTATGCCCGGGTGCCGATGCCGATCTTCTCCGCGTGCTCCAGGCAGACGGCCCAGTCCGTGTCCGGATGGGCGGCGTGGAAGTAGTCACCGGAGGAGCAGTCGCAGCCCTCGTCAAACAGGGCGGAGTTGGGCGCGGGAGTCTGGGCCAGCACGGCGTCGGCACAGGCTTGGTCCAGAGCCACCGGGTCGAAGGAGGCAAACATGCCCACGTCCGGGACGATGGGGACATCGTTCTCCGCGTGGCAGTCGCAGTTGGGGGAGACATCCACTACCAGGGACACGTGGAAGCAGGGGCGGCCGTCTACCACGGCCTTGGTGTACTCGGCGATCTTCTTATTCAGAATAGCGGGCGCCTCGTCATACAGGCACTGGATGGCATCCTTGGGGCACACCGCCAGGCACCGGGCGCAGCCCACGCACTTGTCCGTGTCGATGGTGGCTTTGCCGTCGGCACCGAACTGGGGCGCGCCGTGGGCGCAGATCCTGGCGCAGGCCCGGCAGCCGATGCACTTCTTCTGCTTGACGAAGGGCTTGCCGGAGTTGTGCTGCTCCATCTTGCCGGCCCGGGAGCCGCAGCCCATGCCGATGTTTTTCAGAGCGCCGCCCATGCCGGCCTGCTCGTGGCCCTTGAAGTGGGTCAGGGAGATGAACACGTCCGCGTCCATCACCGCACGGCCGATCTTGGCGGACTTCACATACTCCCCGCCCTCCACGGGAACCTCTACCTCGTCGTTGCCCTTCAGGCCGTCGGCGATCAGGATGTGGCAGCCGGTGGAGTAGGGGGTGAAGCCGTTGATATAAGCCGATTCGATGTGGTCCAGGGCGTTTTTCCGGCCGCCGACATACAGGGTATTGCAGTCCGTCAAGAAGGGCTTGCCGCCGTGGGACTTCACCAGGTCCACCACGGCCCGGGCCCAGTTGGGGCGGAGGTAGGCCAGGTTGCCCGGCTCGCCGAAGTGCATCTTGATGGCCACGTACTTGCCGTCCATATCGATATCGCCGAAGCCGGCGGTCATCATCAGCCGGGCCAGCTTCTGGGGCAGGTTCTCCCGCCAGCTGGGGGCGCGGAAGTCCGCAAAGTAGACTTTGGATTTTTCAGCCATGATCTCGTTGCTCCTTTTTCTCTTTCTGTTCTTTGAAACAAGCCTGGAGAGAAACCTCTCCGGTGCCGGGGCGGCGTGCCTTCCGCCTTACGGCAGGTCCACAGAGATGTTGTCGGTGCCGTGCTCGTCAAACTCGGAGAGATAAGCGTCGATCCGCTCCATCAGCTCCCCATAGTTTTCACGGGTCAGGGGTTCCCCATCCATGTCCCGCAGGGCCAGCTCCTCCGCCAGGATCTCATAGAACACCACGTCCTCATACTGCTCGATGGCCTCGTGGATGCCGCCGTCCGCAAAGGCCCGGGAGGGGATCAGCTCCCCCCGGTACAGCTCCACCAGCTTGCTCATCTTGTGGTGCAGGCAGTGGGAGAAAATCAGGCTCTCCACCTGGTCATATTCCTGGATGCGGTCGTTCTCCCGGGTGGAATTGATGACCCAGTTTCCTATGTACACCAGATCCAGCAGATACCGGAACTGCTGTTCCGTCAGTTCGATCTTCATGGGGCAGACACCTCCCAAATAGATGATACTGTCACGATTATAGCAGAGACATACGCAGAATTCCACATAAAAAACAGGGCAAAAAGACTAAAATCTGTCTTGCGGCAGAAGGCGCCGCATAGTATAATATGTAATCCAGATGCAAAATGAGCATGAGGCGGCCGCCGGTCCGGCGGCGGGAGAAGAAGGAGGCGGAGCGGGATGGACCAGCGTCCTATCGGGGTATTCGATTCAGGCCTGGGGGGTCTGACGGCGGTGCACTCCCTCTGGCGCATCCTGCCGGAGGAGGACCTGATCTACTTCGGTGACACCGCCCGGGTGCCCTATGGCAGCCGTTCCCGGGAGGCCATTTTGAAATACGCCCGCCAGGATGTGCGTTTCCTGCGCTCCTTCGATCTGAAGGCCATCCTCATCGCCTGCGGGACGGTGACCACCACCTCGCTGGCGGCGCTGCAGGCGGAAAACGACCTGCCCATGGTAGGCGTGGTAGAGCCCACTTGCCGCCGGGCGGTGCTGATGACCCAAAACAAGCGGGTAGGGCTCATCGCCACGGCGGCCTCCGTCCGCTCCGGTGCCTACGAGGCGGCTCTCCGGCGGCTGGACCCGGAGGTGACCGTGTTCAGCCGGGCCTGCCCCCTGTTCGTGCCCCTGGCGGAGGCCGGGCGCATCCGGCGGGGAGACGTGGTGATCGAGACCGTGGCCCGGGAGTATCTGACGCCCCTGAAGAATGCGGGGGTGGACACCCTGATTCTGGGCTGTACCCATTACCCGCTGCTGACGGATGTGATCGGGGACGTGATGGGGCCGGGCGTGGAGCTGGTGTCCGCCGGGGAGGAGTCCGCCTTTGAGCTGAAACGGATGCTGAAGGCCCGGGAGCTGCGGGCGGACGAGCGCCGCCGCGGCGAGACGGAGTTCTACGTCAGTGACCGGGTGGAGGATTTTGAGCGGACGGCCTCGCTGTTTCTGCAGGAGGACCTGCGCCATACAGCACGGAGGATTGACATTGAGCGATATTGAGACGCGGCAGAAGAAGCTGCCGGTGCTGCTCTTCATCCGGGGAGAGCAGTATTTTGACGATGTGGACCCGGATGCCACGGAGCTGACGACGGAGGGGACCCTGGAGCTGACGGAGAAGGGCCTGCTGCTGACCTATCAGGAGACAGCCCTCACTGGCATGGAGGGGACGACCACCACCTTTGAGGTCAGCGGGCCCCAGGTGATCCTGCGCCGGGTGGGCAGTGTGAACTCCCAGATGGTGTTTGAGGAGGGGCGGCAGCACACGTCCCTGTATGAGACCCCCTACGGGGAGCTGTCGGTGGATATCCAGACCAGCGCCCTGCGGCACAACCTCAGCGAGCGGGGCGGCCTGCTGGAGATCAAGTACTCCATCGCGGTCGAGCATACGGTGACAGGAAGAAACAGCTTCAAGATCCGGGTAAAGCGAAAGTAAGAGAGCATTCCGGCAAATCGTGCGGCAGCGCGTCCAAGTATTTTGGAGGAGCCAAAATCTTTGGCGGAGGGCGAATTCATTTCGCCCGGGGATTCCGAGAAAAGGGGTCCCCCGGGATCTGTCCCGTGGGAAGCGCACGGTGACAGGGAGAAACAGCTTTAAGACCCGGGTAAAACGGGAAAAACAGGAGTTGGGAATTAGGAATTGCGGTGCCGCCGCAGGTGGCAATTGGAATCTGTCCGGCTTTGCCGGACACCAAAATTCCTCATTCTGAATTCCTCATTCACGAAAGAGGGAACGATATGATCAACATGGTACAAAACGCGAAGGACCAGGCGGCGGCGCTGGCCATGGCCGCCTATCAGGCTGCAGTGGCGGACGGGACGCTGCCCCAGGCGGAGGTGAAGACCGCCCCGGTGGAGATCCCCAAGGACACCGCCAACGGCGATTTCACCACCACGTTTGCCCTGGCGGCCTCCAAGGCGCTGCGGCAGCCGCCCCGTAATATCGCCCAGGCACTGCTGGACCACATGGACCTGGCGGGGAGCTACTTTGCCTCCGCGGAGATTGCGGGACCGGGCTTTCTGAACTTCCGTCTCAACGACAGCTGGTACGCTGCCGTCTGCGAGGCGGTGGAGAGCGAGGGTGCCGGCTACGGCACCGCCGACCACCTGAAGGGGCAGAAGATCATGGTGGAATTCGTCTCCGCCAACCCCACCGGCCCCATGCACATGGGCAATGCCCGGGGCGGCGTGCTGGGAGACACCCTGGCCAGCGTGCTGGCGGCGTGCGGCGCCGACGTGACGAGGGAGTTTTACGTGAACGACGCGGGCCACCAGATCGATAAGTTCGCCCACTCCATTGAAGCCCGGTATCTCCAGATCATCCGGGGGGAGGACGCGGTGCCCTTCCCGGAGGACGGATACCAGGGTGAGGACATCAAGGACCTGGCCCGGGCCTATTATGAGAAAAACGGAGACAAGCTGTTGGATGTGCCGGAGGCGGAGCGCCAGGAGGCGCTGGCCCAGTTCGGGTTGTCCATCAACCTGCCTAAGATGAAGACCGATCTGGAGCGGTACAAGATCCACTATGACAACTGGTTCTACGAGTCCTCTCTCCATGAGAGCGGCTATGTGAAGGAGACAGTGGATCTGCTGGCGGAGCGGGGCTGGACCTATGAGAAGGACGGCGCCCTATGGCTCCGCACGGCCGACATCCTACGGGACCACTACCGCAGGCAGGGGAAGAAAGAGGCGGACATCGAGAAGTTGGACCTGAAGGATGACGTACTGCGCCGGGCCAACGGGTTTTACACCTACTTCGCCGCGGACATCGCCTATCACCGGAACAAGTTCGCTGTCCGGGGCTTCGACAAGGTCATCAACATCTGGGGTGCGGACCACCACGGCCACGTGGCCCGGCTGAAAGGCGCCCTGGACGCGCTCGGCCTCAACGGCAGCGAGCGGCTGGACATCGTGCTGATGCAGCTGGTGAAGCTGCTGCGGGACGGTGAGGTGGTACGGATGAGCAAGCGTACCGGCAAGGCCATCTCCCTGTCCGACCTGCTGGACGAGGTCAGCGTGGACGCCGCCCGGTGGTACTTCAATGCCAAGCCGGATACCCAGATGGAGTTCGATCTGGGTCTGGCGGTCCGGGAGGACAGCGAAAACCCCATCTACTACGTGGAATACGCCCACGCCCGGATCTGCTCACTGCTGCGGGCTCTGGCGGAGGATGGCACCTCCGTGCCCAGACAGGCGGACGTGGACATGTCCCTGCTCTCCGGCGAGGCGGAACGGGCCCTGCTGAAGCAGATCGCCCAGTTCTGCGAGGAGATCAAGCTGGCGGCCCGGGATTACGACCCCAGCCACATCAACCGTTATCTCCAGGAGTTGGCGGCCTGCTTCCACCGGTTCTACACCGCCTGCCGCATCAAGGGCGAGGAGCCGGCGGTCCGGGACGCCCGGCTGAAGCTGGCGGATGACACCCGGATCGTCCTGCGGAACGGACTGAAGCTCATCGGCGTGGACGCACCGGAGAAGATGTAAGCGACGCATTCCAGACCTGGGGGTGAGGGAATGAAGCGATGGGGCCTGCGGCTGGTGCGGATCATCCTGGTGGCGCTGGCCGCGCTCCTGCTGGCGGCCGGGCTGGCCGGCGTGTTTTCGGGCTGGAAGATCGCCTTCCTGGGGGTACTGTGTGCGGCGGCATGGATCGATTGGGCCCAGGACCCAAAGGGAAAGCAGACAGAGGTAGGGCGGATGGGCTTTGTCAGCTCCACGCCCAATTTACTGATGGCGGTTTTGCTGACACTGGCGTTCCTGGTGGTGTTGTGTGGCAGCCTGCCCGCAGAGCAGTAGCAGCCACCAATGCAGAAGGAGAGCCTATGGAGAGAATTCGCCGTACAAGCTGTCACAATGGAGCCCTGCGGGCGGCGTTTCCCGCCACCATTCCGGTGATGACGGGCTTTCTTTGCCTGGGGACTGCCTATGGCCTTTTGATGCAGTCCAAGGGGTATGGGCCGGGATGGTCCGTCCTCATGAGCGCCATCGCTTTCGGCGGCAGCATGCAGTTTGTGGCTGTCACGCTGCTGACCACGGCCTTTGACCCCGTGCAGGCGTTTCTGCTGTCCGTCATGGTCAATGCCCGGCACATGTTCTACGGGCTGAGCCTGCTGGACAAATACAAGGGCCTGGGAAAGGTTCGGGCGTTTCTGATCTACGTGCTGTGCGACGAGACGTTTTCCCTGGTGTCCACTCTGGAGCCGCCGGAAGGCGTGGCCCGGAAGGACTTCTACTTCTGGATCTCCCTGCTGGACTACCTCTACTGGATTACGGGCACAGCATTGGGCGGCCTGCTGGGGAGTTTCCTCACCTTTGACACTACGGGCCTGGACTTTGCTCTGACGGCGCTGTTCGTGGTACTGTTCCTGGAGCAGTGGAAGAAGCCGGAGAACCGGCCCGCCGGGGTGATGGGGATCCTCTGCGCCGCTGCCAGCCTGGCGGTGTTCGGAGCGGACAACATGGTGATCCCCGCCATGGTGCTGGTGCTGGCAGTGCTGCTGGGTGCACGGCGCCGCCTGGACCGCAGCGGAGAGGAGGGGGACCTGTGACACTGACGCCTTTACAGACGCTGGGTATTATCCTGGCGGTGGCCGCTGGGACCCAGCTGACCCGATGGCTGCCCTTTTGGCTGTTTCCAGAGAAGAAACAGCCCCCCCGCTGTAGTGGCATACCTGGGGAAAGTCCTTCCGCCCGCCATGATGGGCCTGCTGGTGGTGTACTGCCTGCGGAGCATCTCCTGGCTGTCGGCGCCCCACGGAGCGCCGGAGCTGATCGCCATTGCTGCGGTGGCGGGGCTCCATCTCTGGAAGCGGAATGTGCTGCTGTCCATCGCTGGGGGTACTGTGCTGTACATGGTGCTGGTACAGGCGGTGTTTGTGTGAAAAAAGAGAAGAGATGCCGGCCGGCGGAAGTCCGACCGGCATTTTTCAGCGCCGGGAGAGGCTTCCTTCTACTGGGACTGGACACCGGAGACGCTGGCGGCGGCCTTGGGAAGCTATGGGGCGTATCTGGATGCATAAATCTGCCAACGCCGGTATAAACTGGGACTGCGGCCTGGCCGCAGTCCTTTTGTTTTGTCGTGGAGGTGGATATGGGGAAGCGGTTGTTTTACTGGGAGCTGGCGGGTGCGCTGTTCACGGCGGCGATGGGGACGCTGCTGCACTTTGTTTACGACTGGAGCGGCGGATGGGGCGCGGCGGCTGCCTTCTCTGCGGTGAATGAGTCCACCTGGGAACATATGAAGCTGCTGTTTTTCCCCATGTTTCTCTTTTCCGTGGTGCAGGTGTGCTGCCTGGGACGGAACTATCCGAACTTTCTGGCAGCCCGGGGCGTCAGCACAGTGACAGGGGTCGCGCTGATTCCGGTGCTGTTCTATACGTACACCGGCGTGCTGGGGCGGCATCTGCTCTGGGCGGACATCGCCGTGTTCTACCTCTCCGTGCTGGGGGCATTCGCCTTGGATTTCCGGCTTCTGCGGCGGGGGCGCTTCACCTCTCTCTGGCAGCAGATCCTGGGCCTGCTGGCGCTGTGGGGGCTGGCGTTCCTCTTCGTCTACTGCACGTTCCATCCGCCGGAGCTGGGGCTATGGCAGGACCCGGTGACGCTGGGCTATGGGCTCCCCAAATGAAAGCAGGCGCCCCTCTTTCGAGAGGGGCGCCGCTTTGCTTCGGGGGATTTTCTGTCCCTGCCGTTGACCGGCTCTCTCCGGCGGGGTATAATACCGTTAAAAGCGACCTGGGGAGGCTGAAGCGGATGGAGACCACAAGACAGAAGCGTGCGGCGCCTTTTTACGCCGCTGCGGCGGTATGGCTGGCCTACGCGCTGGTGCTGCCGCTGTATGAGCCGCTGCACTATGCCCTGGCGGCGGGGGCCTCCCTTCTGGCGTTCGCGGCGGCGGCCGCCCTGTGCCGGGGCGGCCCCGTGGGAGAGGAGGCTGGCAAGGCGCCGCCGGAAAAGGCCGAGGAGCCCGTTGAAAAGAAACCGGCCTCTACAGGAAATCCTGAGCTGGACAAGATGGCCCGCGACGGGGAGATGGCCATCCGGGAGATGAAACGGCTGGATGAGGATATCGCGGACCCCGGCATCTCCGCCGACATCGTGCGGCTGGAGCAGGTGAGCGCCCGAATCTTCGACGAGGTGCGCACGCACCCGGAGAAGCTGCCCCAGATCAGGCGCTTTCTGGACTACTACCTGCCCACCACCCTGAAGTTGCTGAATGCCTATGACCGCATGAGCGGTACCGGGGTCTCCGGAGAGAACATCGACACCACCCTGGCCAAGGTGGAGGGGATGATGCGGACCATCGTGGCGGCCTTTGAAAAGCAGCTGGACAGCCTGTACGGCGCCGAGGCCCTGGACATCTCCACGGATATCACGGTGCTGGAGAACATGATGGCCCGGGAGGGACTGGTGGACAGCCCGCTGAAGGCGGAGCCGGACGAGAAGAAAGAGACCGATATCCGGCTGGAGCTGTGATCGGAGGAAACGCCATGAGAAAGATCGCCATCAGAATGGCGGGCCTGGTTTTCTATATGGCCGCAGGATTTGTCCTTCTGTTCTGGAAACTGGAGCGTGGCGGGTTGCATAACGCGGAGCTCCTGCTGCCGCTGGCATGGCTGGCGGGGGCGGTGGCTTTGGGCCTTCGGCTGGACAAGGCCTGTAAACAGGCGGGAAGGTGGGGAGAGGCTGCCCATCACTTTTTCTCTTCTGTGATATGGCTGCTGCTAGGTATCGGTTTTATGAAGCAGGCCCCGGGCATCTGCACCCTCTGCGGTGTGCTGGGGGTGGTGTACGCAGTGGTTTATGCTGTCTGCGGTGTGCGGGCGGCGGGAGAAGCCCGCCGGAATGAAGAAAATGGCAGAGAGTGAATGATACTATGATGGAGGATGACACAATGGCAGACGAGAAGAGCATGATGCCTGAACTGACCCTGGATCCCAGCCGGACGGATGCGGTGCCCCAGTTGACTCTGGACCCGGCAGCGCCCGCCGCCCCCGCACCGGAGGCCGCCAAGCCGGAGGCGACGCCGGTGCGGCTGGACGAGAACCTGCTGAACGACGCGGAGAAACAGGCGGTGGAGGCGTTTTCCAAGAAGATCGACCTGACGGACTCCAACCTGATCCTGCAGTACGGCGCGGCGGCCCAGAAGAACGTGGCCAGCTTTTCTGAGAATGCCCTGAACTCTGTGCGCACCAAGGACCTGGGAGAGGTGGGCAAGTCCCTCAGCGAGCTGGTGGTGGAGTTGAAGGGCTTCGGCGAGGAAGAGGAGAAGAAGGGGCTCTTCGGCCTCTTCAAAAAGACAGGCAGCAAGCTGGAGGCCATGAAGGCCCAGTACGCCAAGGTGGAGTCCAACGTGGACAAGATCGCCCGGGAGCTGGAGCAGCATCAGGTCACGCTTTTAAAGGATGTGGCCATGTTCGACCAGATGTATGAGCTGAACCTGAAATACTACAAGGAGCTCACCATGTACATTCTGGCGGGCAAGAAGAAGCTGGAGGACATGCGGGCGGGCGAACTGCCTGCTCTGAAGGCCAAGGCAGAACAGTCCGGCGCTCAGGAGGACGCCCAGGCATACAACGACATGGTCCAGATGTGTGAGCGGTTTGAGAAAAAGCTCCACGACCTGGAGCTGACCCGGATGATCTCTGTGCAGATGGGCCCCCAGACTCGGCTGCTGCAGAACAACGATACCTTGATGGTGGAAAAGATCCAGTCCTCCCTGGTGAACACCATCCCCCTGTGGAAGAGTCAGATGGTGCTGGCCCTGGGGCTGGAGCACGGCCGCCAGGCCACGGCGGCCCAGAGCGCCGTGACGGAGATGACCAATGAGCTGCTGAAAAAGAACGCGGATCTGTTGAAGATGGGCACCATTGAGACCGCCAAGGAGGCAGAGCGGAGCGTGGTGGACATTGAGACGCTGCAGCACACCAACCAACAGCTGATCTCCACGCTGGACGAGGTGCTGAACATCCAGCGGGAGGGCGCCCAGAAGCGCAGGGCCGCCGAGGCGGAGCTGGGCCGCATCGAGGGCGAGCTGAAGCAAAAGCTGTTGGAGCTGAGAAATTAAAGGGAGAGCAGGATCCCCCTTTGGAATCCCCACCAGTCTGCGGACTGGTGAACGCGCCCGGGGCGCTTGGATCAAGGTAGTTTCGCCACGTACACGCTGCGGTGAAAATGATTCAAATTTCTTCTTTCGCCAATGGCGGAAGAACTGGGGAAAACCGGAGGCTTTCCCTTAGCCCCCTTTCCCGCTTGCGGGGAAGGGACGGAGAGGACATACGCTTATGAAGTTTTTTCAGAAACGGGCCGTGGCGGCGGTGGTGCTGATTTTAGCCATCGTGGCCGGGGTGGTGATTGGGCAGGCCAAGAAGCCGGACACCGGAGGCCAGGCGTCCACCGCCATTGTGGGGTCCTATACGTATGTATATGACTACGCCGGGGTGCTGACGGATGAGACCATGGAGCATATCGACGCCATGAACGCCTCCTTGTTTGCCCAGACCGGGGCCCAGATCCTGGTAAGTGTGGTGAACTCCACTGGCGGCGCGGACATCATGGACTATGCCTCGGATCTGGGGAACAGCTATGGCGTAGGCTCCGCAGAGCGGAACAACGGCGTGGTGATGCTGCTGGCGCTGGACAACATCTCCCAAAGCGGCCTGATGGGCGACTACTGCGTGGTGGTGGGGACCGGGCTGGAGAGCCACGCGGACGATTTCATGAGTCTGCAGTCCTATTACCTGGAGAATGATTTCGCTGCCGGGGAGTACGACGCCGGTGTGAAGGCGACTTTTGATGCCTTCATCGCCTGGTTTGCCGACTTCTACGGCGTCACGATCCGGGAGGGGTATATCCCTGCCGTCCGGGAGACCTATTCCAGCGGCAGCGGGTACTACTATACGGAGACCCACGGCTATGTGGCGCCGGCCTTTGGGTCCTTGGTGAGCGGCGTTGTGGTGCTGCTAGTGGTGCTGCTGGTGCTGTGGGTGATCCTGGACGGAATGCGGTACTCCCGCTACCGCCGGCGGTATCTGCGGCCCGGTATGGGACGGCCCACGGTGCTGTACTACCCCATCTTCTGGGGACGGCCCCAGCGGCCCAGGCCACCCCGTCCTCCAAGACCGCCAAAGCCACCGCGCCGGCCGCCCTCCGGCGGAACATTCGGCGGGGTCGGCTTCGGCGGCAGCCGGGGAGGCATGTTCGGCGGAGGCTCCTTCGGGAGTGCCAGAGGGTCCCGGGGCAGCCTCGGCGGAGGGACCTTCCGGGGAAGCGGCGGCCGTCGCGGCGGCTTTGGCGGAGGCTCCTTCCGCAGCGGCGGGGGGAGACGCGGAGGCTCTTTCCGCGGCGGGCGCCGGTAAGAGACAGATATAACG
This sequence comes from Flintibacter sp., assembly GCF_046973065.1. NCBI lineage: Bacteria > Bacillati > Bacillota > Clostridia > Eubacteriales > Flintibacter > Flintibacter sp. The sequence continues at coordinate 55,677 of NZ_JBKVXZ010000005.1, forward strand.
GGGCCTGTATGCCATTTGAAAAGCAGGAGGATCCCCCGGAGTTCCGGGAAGATCCTCCTGCTTTTGCGTTGGAAGAAGTATTACTTTTGCAGTGCGGCTCAGCGGATGGGGAGCATTTTGCCGGTCTCAAAGGATTCCTTGCAGCGATAGGCCGCCTCGGATACGGCGGTGCCGTCGTAGACCGTCAGGTCCGCAGGGTGTGTGCCGGTACGGATGTGGTCCGTAAACGCCTGCATCTCAGCCAGAAAAGCGGTGTGCCAGCGGGACATGAAGTCCGGATAGTACTCCTGCCGCGCACCATGCTCATCCACGACCTGCAGCAGGTTCCGGGCGCCCACGGGGGCGATGCGCAGCGTGCCGTGGGTTCCGACGATTTCCGTCTCTACATTGCAGCCTGCTGCATGGGTGCGGTTGGCAAAGAGAAAGCCCATGGCGCCGTTTTCGCACTGGACCATGGCGGCGGCATTGTCTGTGTCATGCAGTTCCCGACAGAGGTCGAACTCAAAGACACCACCGATGGCCCAGACGTTACGGATGTTAGAGCCGGTGAACCAGCGGATCAGATCCAGATCGTGGACGCACATGTCCAGGAACTGGCCGCCAGAGTGGGGGAGGAATTTCAGTGTGGATTCAATGGTGCTGCGGGGATCCTGGGTGCAGGAGCGGACCAGCACCACCTTGCCGATTTCACCGGCGTCCACACGGCGCTTGGCCTCAGCATAGGAGGGGTCAAACCGGCGCATGAAGCCCAGTTGGAACACCAGTTCCGGATGGGCCTCAACAACCTTTTCAGCTTCCTTGCACTGAGCCACATTGGTGCCCAGAGGCTTTTCACAGAAAACGTGCTTGCCGTGCTCCATGGCAATTTTGATCTGCTCCACATGAAGAAAAGAGGGGGAGACGATGACGATGCCGTCCAACTCCGGATCGGCGCACATGGCGGCAAAATCGGTGTAAGTATGAGAAACGCCCAATTCCTCTGCCACCGCCCGGAGACGGGAGGTATCCACGTTACAGATGGCGTGGAGGACGCAGCCGGGAATGGATGCGGCTAAGTTTTTTGCATCGCGCCTTGTAATATTAAATGCGAAAGAACAAACACCACGTCGAATGACGGGTGCAAGTTCTATCGCATTTATTTTTTTACCATAACAGAGCCGGAAATACAAGGGAGGAACCGACATGACGCACGTTTCTTTTGAAGAGTACGAGGCCGCGAAAGCGGAAATCATCGGTGGAGTTCATTACAAAGAAAAATCCACATTGGAGGGGAACGTAATCCGAAAGACCTACACGACGGAAGAGAACGGGACGTTCTACGAGGTGAACGACGGCGGGCGCATCGAGTTTTGGAGCGACAAGCACCCGGATAGCCGGATTTACGATGAAAGCGAGCGGGCGGACCTCCCGGAGAATGTGGGGGCAGTTCCAGGATATGGTGACTTGCTGGCCGAGAAAATCAGGGAAACGGCGGATTTCGCAAATCTGAAACCGTTTGAAAAATTCGTGCTGGATAACGGATATTTGTACGATTCGAGCGACGCGCTAAAAGATGGCTATGACCGGGCGTGGAAAGCACAACACGGAATCACCCTGACAGAAGAAGAGTTTGCGGCGGAGGTTATGAGCCGCGGGAAACTGGTTGACGCGTCGGGGCTTTACGAGACGGTCATGGAACACGTGAACGCGGGGCGGCTGACTGCGGGCGACGTTATGCAGTACGCGCATTACAGATGGTGCGTGAATAGACCGGAAGCGGTTATTGCGTATCAAGTGGGCCGCGAGAAATGGGAGGTCAATAACTGTTCCGAAGAGATCACCGAAGAGGCCGCGCGGATTGAAGTTTGCGAGGAATTCGGGTTCGAGGCAAGCAGGGTAAAAATCATCGGGACCCCGTACTATGACGCGACGGACTGGAACTTCATCCGCTTTAACTGTTCGGGGCGGGCGTGGCTGATGAAAAACGGCGAGATTTATCAAGTTTACGAATGAAAGGCCGTGGGCGCGGTGTACCACAACCGCGCCCACGGGAAGCAGAAACAGAACGGGGGTGAAATGTGGTGCGGCAGTACAGATACATAGACTTTCGGGACCGGGAGCAGATTGCCGTCCGATACCTGAACGGGGACCGCGTGGCCGACATTGCCGCAGGGCTTGGCGTGACAACGGCGACGGTCTACCGCGAGTTGAAGCGCGGAGAAACGGGAGGGCTTGACCGCAACCAGCGGAGGGAGTACAACCCCGTTCTTGCGCAACAGAGGGTTCAGGAGAATTTCAAGCGGCGCGGGAAGCCCGCCGCGGCGAACGCTAAAGGAGGCGTGCGAGTTGGCAACTAATTTTGAAGAGATCACCAAAAGCCCGGAAGTGCTGGGCGCGTTCCTTGCCTCTCTTCCGTACTTGGAGGGACCGTGGGACACAGAATTTCAACGTAATTTCTGCGCCGGGTGCGGACAAGTGACGTGCGACCCGATTTGCCGATACCAGCGGTTCAGGAATAACCCCAGTTGGTGGCTGACCCTTGAAGCGGAGCAATGCGAACAGGGGACGCACACGAGCGACAAAACCACGGAACAGACGGAACCGAACGTGATCGAAATTGACCCTGCGGAAGCCGAAAAGCTGATAACCACGGAGCAGGAAGCGGAAACAGAACGTTTGCGGCCCATGTTCCGCTATTTCATGGGGAAAGACCATGAAACGGGAGCAATTGAGATCGGGGCGATGGACGGCGGAAATGTAATCACATTTTCGGAGCCGGAGGAAGCGCGCTGGTTCATCAAACATCTATCGGAACTCATTCAGGACCCGACGATTCGCAGGCTGGAAATGCGTAGGACAAGCCGGGGGGTTGCGGTGGACCGGGAGACGACGGCCAACGGTTGACCTTTACCCCGCACAAATGAAGATTCGATTCGAGCGGGAGGCGCAATGATGAAATATTCCGTAATCGTCACGTGGTATAGCGGGGAAACCACGGGGGCCGTCATCAATGCAGATGGGCCGAAAGCCGCGTGGGAAAAGCTGTTCGGGTTGTTCGATTTCCGACATATCAGAGGCGCACAACTCGCGGAAATTCTGACCGTAGAAAGAGGGGCGGCAAAGTGAAGAAAAAAGACTACCCCGGCGGCGTGAAGCTGACGGCCACAAAAGCCCGCGCCGTGGCAATGCAGGAATTCGGGACCGCAAAGGGCCTTGAAAAAGAAGAAGTCGCAATGCCCGGCTACTTCAAAATGAGATTGGGAAGTCTGCTTGTCCGCATTCACCCGGACACCTACGACGGGACGGGGTGCATTGTGGTTTCTGCTGAACTGGCCTGCGCCACGGGAACGAGTGTGAAATACCTGAACCCCGAAACCCTGCAAGACGATTTCGACGCGCTGGAACGGCATTGCAAGCGCGCCCAGCGGGACGATCTGAAAGATTGGGTGCTAACCAACGGGGCGGACTACTGTTGCGAGGAAGTCAAGCGGATTTGGGAAAGAGGGTGACGGCGTGAAAATCCGAATCACCCGCGATACAAAAATTCCACTTGTTGAGAAAGGCCGGGTTTTCTACGTGCAAGGAGTATCGACGACCGGGGACGGCGAAACAGTCTATTTCATCCACCACGGCGGGAACTATTTGGGAATCCGCGCCGCGGATTGTGAAGTGATCGAGAGGGAACCGAAATGAAGAACGTAGAGCAAGAGGCCACAAACGGCGTGATCTACGGAGAATCCGGCGAGATCGTGAAGAACGGGTTGCGTGTTGTCTGCCCACATTGCGGAGAAATCGGACTTTTCCACGGCCACGGCGGAAGCGTGAATATCTGGACCGTGGGGGCAATCGAGCGGCGGGAATGTACGAAATGCCGTAAGCAGTTTCACACAATCAGTTTGACCGTTCCGGCGGATATGACCCCGGAGGAATTCTATTTGAAAATCAAAGAGGGGGTGAAGCTGTGAAGCGTCAGTTCTGCTTGCCCTGCTTCCTCGAACTGAAAAAGGCCGGGAAGCACGATATAAAGCGCGTGGGCGGCGGGGTCAATATGAAAATTACCTGCTGGCGGTGCAAACGCCGCCGCTACGGGGCGGAATACGAGATTTCCCGGAAAGGCGGTGCGCGCCGTGACAGTGAATGAATTGAAGCGGGCTTTTCTGGATGAACGCCCGGTTGCGTTCGGCGGTATCACCTATCAGAAAATAACGGCGGTGATTTACCGAAAGACCACGGACGGGAAAGGACTTCACGTGCAAGGCGAACTGCTGGACCGGAACGGGCGCGCCGTTGCAATCGCGGCGGCGGACCGAATCAATTTTGTGGAGGCGACACCATGACGCAGGAAATCAGAACAATCACCATTGGAGCGGGACAAGCCCACCCGCGGCGGCGGAGCCAGAAGCACACCCGGCGGCGCGTTCGGCTGAGCGGCTGGACCGTGGCGAAATATGCGGCCCTGACCGTGGCCGGGGTCCTGCTGTTTCGAGCGGGTGCGGCCTACGCCATGACAGAACGGGGATATAAGGCGATCGGCGGCGAGGTTTTCGCCCTCTTCCTCCCCGTGTTCTACTACACAATTTCCGAAACGGTGCGGGACTATATCAAGGAAATCAAATCTATTTTTCGGGAGGAAAAGGACCATGAAAAAACTTGCTGAACTGAAACCGGGCGATCGCTTTCTGTATGGCGGCATTGAGTGGGTCAAATTCGAGGACATCGGCGCGGGAACGCTTTGTCTGGCGGCGGAGCCTGTTTTTCACCGGGCGTTCGATGAAGAGAACTGCAACGACTGGCGAAAATCCTCTTTGCGCCGGGAACTGAACGGGGCGTTCCTTGACGCGCTGGTTGCGGAGGGTGCGGACCGAGCCGCGTTCCTCGATTGGGAAAGCGACTTGACCGCCGACGACGGAATGACCGATTACGGAACCGCCGTGGACAAGATCGCTTTGCGGTCCGACGTGCTTTGCCGCAAGTATCGGGAGATCACCCCGCCCGTGGACGAATGGTGCTGGAACCTGACCCCGTGGACGTGTGACCCTGAATATTCGTACGACGTCCGCGGCGTCTCTTCCTCCGGCGCGATGGACTGGAGCGACGCGTACGACGGCTACAGGGGCGTTCGCCCGCTTTGCTATCTGAAATCTGAAATTTCGGTATCTATCCCCGGAGAGAACGACGAAGCGGAGCAGGCCGCACGCCGCGAAGAAATGAAGCTGGAAGCCGTGGACGCGATCATGTCCGCGCTGAACGATTATCCGCCCTATTTGTGGGGCGACGCGCTGGGCGCGGCGGTTGCCGCCCTGTTCCGGTCAAAGCAGGACGCGGAAGAGATCGCGCAGGAAGAGGCAGACAAAAAGGCGGTGGAGGGTTGACCCCCTCCCCGCCGCCGCGAAAACCGAATAAAGAAAACCGCCCCGCGCTGTTCTGCAAAGCAACGCGAAGCGGATTCCGCCGATGAAAAATCATCTATCAACCTGTTAGAAGTATAGCAAAAAACGGCGGAAAAGTCAACAAACAACGCCGTTTTTATGCGGCGTAGCGGGCTTGTAATGGGTATTATCATTCCGACGAAGCCTTGTTACGCAGACAGGAAGAAAGCACGGGTTCAGCGGTCCCGCTCCACGTCCTCTTCCCTCTTCACTTTCTCTTTTTGCGCCGCCGAGGGTAAAGGGGGATTGCAAAGGGGGAAGAGGGAGGGGGCGCAGGATAGGAACCCTCTTCCCCCTTTGCGCCCTGACAGGGAGCAGACCGGAAAGACAGGACACGCCCGCTTCATCATCCACAGAAAGAGGGTGAAGCAAAGTGCGAACATTTATCAGAGAAAAGAAAATCTATTGCGGAAAGAGTTACCGGGAAGTTGACATATTCCAGTACACAGACGCACAGTACAGAGCCACAAGGCGGACCCGCTCGAAGAAAGTGCGAGAATCGGAGCCAAAGCAAAAGAACCTGAACGACATAAACGCCCGGCGGTATTTTATCCAGCTTGGAAACCTGAATTTCGGGGACGACCCGGACGCGCTTCATGTATCGGCTACATACAGCCCGAAATATCTTCCTGCCACGGTGGAGGACGCGGAGCGGGAGGCGACAAATTACCTCCGCCGGATTTCATACCGCAGGGAGAAAGAGGGATTGCCGCCGCTGAAATACCTGCTGATCACGTCATACACCACCAAACGAAACAGCGACACCCCCGTTCGCATTCATCACCATATCGTTATGAACGGCGGGTTAGACCGCGACACGGTGGAAGAGTTGTGGAGGAAGCGGAAGCGCAAGGGCCAGAAGAAAGGTGATCGAATCGGCTTTTGCAACGCTGACCGCCTGCAAGCCGATGAAAACGGCATAGCGGCCCTTTGTGTCTACCTTGTGAAGCAGAACGGCGGGAAGAAGCGGTGGACTTCCTCGCAGAACCTTGAACGCCCCACCAGTCGGACGAATGACGGGAAGTACAATCGGCGGCAGATCGAGAAGTGGGCGCGGGAGCGTCCGGGGCGGGAGTTTTGGGAAAAGAAATATCCCGGCTGGACCCTGACGGACGAAGATTACGGGATTGAGTACAAATACAACGACTTCACGGGTTGGTCAATATACCTGAAATTGAGGAAGAAAGAATAGGGGCAGGACGATGAAAAGCGAATATTTCGTGTCCTGTTCATTCGGGGCAGACAGCACGGCGACGGCGATTCTTGCAATCGAAAAGGGAGAACCGCTTTCGGCACTTGTTTATTGCGAAATCATGTTTGACAAAGGGAGATCGGCGGAAGTTCCAGAACATCGGGATTTCATATACAACACCGCAATTCCTTATTTTGAGCAACACGGAGTAAAAACAATCGTGTTGCGATCGGAAAAGACGGCGCGCGAGTGGATGGAATCGCGGGTAATAAAAGGGCCACGAACCGGGAAGAAACACGGTTTCCCGCTTTCGGGCCGTCAAGGTTGGTGCAGTATAAAGCGGGACTGTAAATTGCCGCCGCTGAACAAATTCCAGAAAGAACACCCCGGAGCCATTTACTACGAGGGAATTTGCGTTGACGAACAGAACAGAATCAAAGAAGAAAAATTGGCGCAAGGCCGCTATCTGCTTGTCAAATACGGTTATACGCAGGAAATGGCGCGGAACCTATGCAAAGAACGGGGTTTGCTGTCCCCGATCTACAAATTTACAAAGCGGGGGGGGTGCTTCTTTTGCCCGAATGCCAGCGACGGAGAGTTGCGGCACCTGCGAAAGCACCACCCGGAACTATGGGCCGAAATGATGAAGATTCAGATGGACCCGGAAACGGTGAGGCCGGGAAAATTTCGAGTTTTCGAGGGGTTGCAGGACATTGAAAGAAATTTCGAGTTAGAAGAAAATCAGATCAGCTTTTTTGATTTCACATAGAAAGGAGTGGTCAACATGGGAACGCCTTACCGGGAATGCCCGAATTGTGGGGCGCATTTGGACGCGGGCGAACTTTGCGATTGCAGACGGACCGAGCGGGAGCCGCGCCGCCCGGAGCAAGAGCCGCGGAAGCCTATGCGCCTTATGGCGATTTGCCGCGAAATTGACAAGGACACGGGAAGAATTGCCGTCTATCCCCTGAAAATGGAGATTGACGACCGGATTTTGGGAGCCTTGAAAGTTCGGGCAACGATGAACCCGGAATTGCGGTATTTCGTCCTTGTGTCGGCGCGCTGGGAAAAGTACGGGACCGTGATTGCGGGAATTCTGAAACGCCGGAGCGTCACGCGGGCAGACGCGGACAACATCGGCGGAATTGTGGAGTTGTGAACGGAGGTTGCACGAATGGAGCGGGACAACCTGATAGAACAGGCGCAGGCATTGAACGCCGCAGTTGCCGTTATCAAAGAATATTGCGACGGCAGGACGGCGGACGACGCTTGCCGAAAGTGCCTGTTCCGCGATAATTGCGGCGGGGAGCCGTACACATGGGGGGACGTAGAGCCATGACACAGGAGCGGGAACGGATTTTGCAGAAGATCAAGCGGGTTCAGGCGTTGGCCGAACGGGGCGTTGCCGGGGAACAGGAATCCGCCGCGGCAACCCTTGACCGCCTGATGAAGCAATACGGAATCACGGAAGCGGAACTGGAAGAAGAACGCCGGGAAATGGAGTGGTTCAGGTACAAGACACCCATTGAACGGAAGTTGCTTTTGCAGGTGATCTATTCCGTGACCGGGCGCGCGGCTTATGGTTGCGTAGGGAAATACACGGGGCGAAAGCGAAAGCGAGTCGGGATTGAATGCACCGCGGCGGAACGGCTGGAAATTCAATTCGACTATGATTTTTTCCGCGAAGCATTGGAAGAGGAAATGGACAGGTTCTTTTCTGCGTTCCTGATAAAAACGGGATTTTCCCGCCGGAGGGAAAAGAACAGGATGAATTGCCGCCGCCGCGGGAAATCAGCCGGGAAGAAGCCATGAAACTTGAATCCCTGATGATGGGAATGGACCGCCACACCCGGCGGGCCGCGCTGGAAAGCGGGGTGGAACCGTGAATTGCGCGATATGCGGAAAACCCGTCGAGCGGGTCCGCCCTTGCGAATACTACCGCCGCCGCGGGGAAGCTGTGTGCGACGAATGTTGCGAAGAGTGCTACCGGACAGAGCCGTTCCCCTGTCCAGACCATGACGAACGGGAGCGGGAGAAAACGGAGGGATAAACGATGATAGATCACCAGCGCGCGGCCTTGCGCTACCAAAACAAGGTCAACAACGCGCAGGGGCAGTTTTTCGAGCGGGCCATAAAAGCCGCGTGCGCCCTGTATTCGGAGCGGGGCCGGGCGGACGTGGACAAGACCCCGGAGCCGTTCCGGGTCCTCGAAAAGAGCCGGGACGGGATTTTCAAGGGACGGTTCACGGCCAGAGCGCAACCGGACTTTCAAGGGACGCTGGACGGCGGGCGGTCCATTGTCTTTGAAGCGAAGTACACCACCGGGGACCGCATGAAACAGGAAGTTTTAACAAAGCCCCAGCAAGACGCGCTGGAACACCATTCCCGGCGGGGCGCGCTTGCCGCTGTGTGCGCTGGAATCGGAAACGACTTCTTTTTCGTTCCGTGGTTCATTTGGCGGGACATGAAGCAATGTTTCGGAAGAAAGTACGTAACCGCGGCGGACCTTGAATCATTCCGAATCCGGTTCAATGGTGCGGTCCTGTTTCTGGACTACACCCACCAGATCGAAGGGCGGTGGATTCGCGGGGCGGACTGCAACATGGAGAAATGGAGGGAAACCGGAAATGAAAAAAGGGAAACAGCACCGACAGAAAGTGACGGTCCGCGTCACGCCGCAGACAGCATACAACCTTGACCGCCTTGTTACCATGAGCGGGTTAAAAACGCCGGGAAGAGTGGTTGACAAGCTGGTTCGTGAAAAAATGCTTGCCTTGCGCGGGCATACCGGAGGAAAGGAGAACGACCGATGAAATATGATTGCGGGAAGCCGGAGTGGGCCGAAATGGAGCCTTGCCCGCTGGAAACGGGAGAACTGGAAGATTGCGCGGAATGCGCATGGGCCGTAGAGCGTGAGGACGCGGAATAGGGGTGCAGGCGGTGAAAAACCGAAAGTGCGAAAAGTGCGGCGCGCCGACGGCGGAGGGCTTGCCGCTTTGTCCGGCCTGCATGAAAGAATCCGGCGCGGCGGCGGAGATCGTCGAAGCCGCGGAAGAGTTGCGGGACATTGCGCGGGTTTTGTCTATCGAGGCGGGAGCCGACGCGAACATTCGTGACGCAATGGAGGGCATTTTGAACATAGCCGACAGGCTGGAACGGAGGAAATGACATGGAGTTTTTGCGATTTATCTTTTCGTCTTTTTGGGTTTGGCTGGGATTCGTTGTGCTGATTGCCGCGGCGGGTGGTGCTGTTGTGGAGATCGTCAAGGCCATTCGACCGGCCCGGAAGATTGCAGTATATCGAACGGGCGACGTTGTGCGCGTGGAGGTTGAGGGCGCAGGCCGAGGGGATATTCCGGCGGCGGTTAAAGCCGCAAAGGAGCGGGACACGGAGGACGCGGAATGAACGCGGCATTATTGAGCAGTAAGAAAATGGACTATTGCACGCCGCAGGACTTTTTCGACCGCCTGAATGATGAATTCGGGTTTGTGCTGGACGCGGCGGCGACGGCCAAAAGCGCAAAATGCCCGGCGTACTACACGCCGGAAACCGATGGTTTGAATAGTCCTTGGAATCTTGCGGGGGGGGCTGTTTGGTGTAACCCTCCATACGGACGGGAAACCGGGAAATGGGTTCGTAAAGCCTATGAAGAAGCCCGGAGCGGGAAAACGGTTGTTCTTCTGATTCCGGCCAGAACAGACACAGCATACTTTCACGACTACATATACGGGAAAGCGGAAATCCGGTTCGTGCGCGGGCGGCTACGCTTCACCGATGAAGAGGGCAACGCATACGCCCCCGCCCCGTTCCCGTCGATGGTGGTCATCTACAACGGAAAGCGACGGTGAAAATACATGACCTATCAACCGAAAGTCATTCGGTGCCGCCTCCATACGGGCGGCAAGACCGTTCAGGAAATCCGGGAGAGGTACGCCGGACAGGGCATGACATACCGGGATTTCGAGAGCATTCAGCGGGCGAATGAAGAGTTCGACGGGCTGGTGGTCCTGCTGTCCCTTTGGGACTATGACAACCACGAAGCCTATCACCTGCATAACTGGAACCCGGAGGACGACGAACGAATGATGATGGCAATTTATCATTCCGAGCAGGTCCATCCGTTCCCCCGATACAAAAACGCCCTTGAACAGTTCAAGGCGGATTGGACAGCGGGGACCTACGACCCCGGCGCGACACTATGTTTTCAGCCGGAGGACGTGGAGGAAATCGAAGTTCTTTGCGAAGAGATCATGCCGGAGCCGCAGACGGACACACCCCAGCCCCGGACACCCAAAAAGAAGCGCAGGAAGCGGCGCAGGAAGTGAGGCGGCGAAAATGTGCGACAAAAGGCAAAGACCCGCCCGCGGTTCGTGGCCGTCCTGCAAAGAATTGTCGCAACCGTGTTCGGGGACAGCGAGGTTCAGGCAGACGGAACCCGCGATTTTATCGCAAAAGTGCTTCACACAAGCCCGGCGCAGATCGGGCGGTATGACACCATCATTCGCCACCTGTCCCCGGAATTCAAAGAAGAACTGAAAGCAGACCGCATAAACCTTTCGACCGCCTATGAACTGGCGGGATTGCCGGAAGAGGACCAGCGGGCCGCGTTCGAGGAATACCAGAGAACCGGGGAAATTTCCATCAAGGCCGCACGGGAGCGGAAGCCGCAAGCGGCTCCGTCCCCTCCCACGCCGCAGGACGAAGAGAAAAACACCCCGCCCGCCGAACCCGTCCGGGAGCGGGAGCAGACACCACCGCCCCCGGCGCATTGCATACCGTCCACCGTACCACAACCGGGAATCGACTGGAACGAGGAAACGGGGCGGGAAATGCCGGAGGAAAGCCCACAGGACGCGCAGGACGCGCCGGAAGCGAGCGGGGCGGGAAAAGACACGGCCAACAGAGAAACCGTCGCAAAACCAGCGCAGACGCGAAAGCCGCAAGCGACGCAGAGTGCGGGGCTTGGGATTTGCCCTTACTGCGGAAAACCGTTTGACGCGGCGCGGTCAATCGAATACAGCATTCGAGGAACGGAGGGGCGGGAGCCTGTGACATGCCCGAAGTGCGGCGGGAAAATCGAAATCCGGTGTACGGTTTCCTATTGCTGTTCCCCGGTGGAATCGTGAGGGCGCGCAGATGGACGAAATCGAATTGGCCGGTTTTACTGCGGAGCAGGCCGAAATCATAAGAGAAGCCGCGAGAAAATACGCGGAAAGAACAATGATTACCACGGAAGAGGCAACCGAAAAGATTTTGGACGCACTAAATTTCATTTCGGGTGCGATTCGGGAAGCATTTGACAAACTGACAGCGGTATTTCGTGAACTGGCGGAAGAGTTGAAGCCGATAGACATTGAATCGCGCGCCCGGCGGAGGAAGCAGGAACGGGAGCGGGCAAAGATGATCGAAAAGCGATACCGGGCGGAAATCCGGCGGGCGGAAAATACACGAATTTATCGGCGGATATATAAGCCGCCCTAAAGCAGAGCGGAGGAAGCGGACGTGAACAGGGAAAAAGTTATTGTGATCCTGCGTTATTACAGGGACGCAGACAAAGCAATCAAAATGAACGAGCGGGTTATTAAGAACCTCGAAGATCAGTATTATTCGACGTTGGGGGCGGTCAATTCCGACGGTATGCCGCACGGGAAAGGCACGACTTCAAATCCCGTTGAACGTGTGGTGCTGAATATCCCCCGATCTGTCACACAGACCATTGACCGATTGCGGCGCGAGATAGAGGAAATCGGGAAAATAAAAGCAGAGATTGCGGAAGAATTGAAATGCCTGAATTACACCGAAAAAGCATTGATTCAGGGGTTTTACATAGAGGGCGAACAATGGGAACGTCTTTCGGCGCGAGTAAATTACAGCCCGCGGCAATGTCGGAATATCCGCGCCGCCGCGCTGGACTGTCTGGCAAGGAATTTCAGCGCAAACAAAATCATTTCGCGCTATCGCTTCCCGGAAAAATAAGATTGCCACCCATTGCCCGTTTTCCGTGGTAAAATTGGTATTGTGGAAAATGAACACAACGATTCGGGCGGCGTATTCCTCCGCGCCGTTCGAGTGCAGAAAACGGACCATGTTTTGAACATGGCCCGTTTTTTACGCGCTTCCGCGGAAGTATGCGGGGCGAAAAATAGGAAACAAACGAAAGGGGGTGCGTAGACAATGGCAAAAGCGAGAAGCCCGGAGCGGGACAAAGTGCGCCGGGCATGGCTTGAATCCGGCGGAACCATGACGGCGAAACAGCTTGCGGAACAATTCGGCGTAAGGGCTGAACAGGTCCGAAAATGGAAAAGCCTTGATAATTGGCAAGCAGACCTTGACGCACAGAAACCGAAGCGGAAACGCGGCGGACAGCCGGGCAATAAAAATGCCGTGGGCGCGGGCGCGCCCGTAGGGAATAAAAATGCCGAAACGCACGGGGCATATTCCACGGTCCGCCTATGCGATCTACCGCAGGAACAGCGGGAGTATATCGAGGGAATCACGCTGGACACGGAAACAAATATGCTTGCAGAACTGCAAACACTGGTTGCAAAGGAAGCTGACCTGCAAAACAAGATTGCCGCGCTGGAACATGGCGACCCAGCCGCGCTTTATATTGACCGCGTTGTTGAAATGCGCGCCCCAAAAGGGACAAAACGATTAGAACAACAGCGGGAGAAGTTGGAAGCCCTGCAACGGGAAGAAGATTCCCTGATTTGGGATATGGACGGGAGCGACGGAAAGAAACCAACCAGACAGCAGGAAAAGAAGCTGGAAGCCCTGCAACGGGAGATTGCCGCATTGCAGGACACCACAGGCGACAAGGAACGCGCCCTTGAACGCGAGGGCTACACGGTGACAATGCAGACTGTCATAAAGGCAAGCGCATTCGACCGGGCTATGAAGTTAGAAGCCGAACTGAACAGAATACACGGGCGCATTATCAAACTGCTTGATTCCATCAAGGGATATGAGATGGAGAGCCGCCGCCTGCGGCTTGAAGAGCGGAAATATAATCTTGCAAAGCAGAAACTTTCGGGAGCATACGACATCGACCCTGAAACGGGAGAGATCAACGACGAAGCGGAAGAGCCGGACGAATTGGAAATATGAAATAGGTTCTTTCGGCGGGCCGCGCGGCCTGCGGGTCCAGCGAGCCCCGGCGTTTTTTTAGATACGAAATTTTTTTGAACGCTTCCGGGGCCGGGAAAATTTTTAAGGGGGTATGCCAAAAAAGCGCGGGAGGGGTGGAAAAACGGTGAAACTTTACGACGCGAAAGCGGTTGCCCGATTCCTCGACGTGTCGGAACGGCGGGTGCGGCAGTTACGCGACGAAAAGGTGATCGCAGAAGTTCGCCCCGGTTTGTACGACCTGATCGACACGAACCACCGCTATATAAATTATCTCCGAAAGAGGAACCCGGAGAGCGAAGAGACGATAGATTACAACACCGAGCGGGCGAAGCTGGTTCGGGCAAAGCGGAAGAATGAAGAATACGAATTGCAGTTGAAAGAAAACACGCTTCACGCCGCGGCGGACATCGAAGCCGTTATGACGGATATGCTGGTAAACTTCAAATCCCGCCTGATGGCGATTCCGTCAAAGCTGGCCCCGGTCCTTTGCAAGAAAACGGACAAGGCAGAGATATTCGCCCTGCTGAAAGATCATATCGACGAAGCCTTGATGGAACTTTCCGATTTCAAAACTACATTCGGGGAAAGGGGGAACAGCAATGAAAAAAGCGACGGTTGACCTGTTCACCCGGATTTTTGCGGTGCTGGCCCCTCCCCCGAATATGACCATATCGCAATGGGCGGACAAATACCGCCGCTTGTCCTCCGAATCGTCGGCGGAGCCGGGCCGATGGCGCACATCAAAGGCCCCATACCAGCGGGAGATTATGGACGCAGTTTGCGACATGCGGATTCAAAAAGTGGTCATCATGTCGGCGGCGCAGATCGGGAAAACGGACGCGCTGATTCTGAACCCGATCGGCTACTATATGCACTACGACCCGTCCCCGATCATGGTCATGCAACCGACCATTCAAATGGCGGAAACATTCTCCAAAGACCGCCTTTCCCCGATGTTGCGGGACACCCCCGCTTTACGGGACCGCGTGAACGACAAGAGCCGGAACAGCGGGAACACGATCTTGCAGAAAATTTTCCCCGGCGGTCATGTGACGATGGTTGGCGCAAATTCGCCGTCCTCCCTCGCCTCCCGCCCGATTCGGATTCTGCTTGCGGACGAAATCGACCGATACCCGGCCACGGCTGGCAATGAGGGCGACCCCCTGTTGCTGGCCGGGAAGCGGCTTGCGACCTTTTGGAACAAGAAAGAAGTGTGCGTGAGTACGCCGACCAACAAGGAAACGTCCAGAATCGCCGTTGAATTTGAACACAGCACGCAAGAGGAATGGAACGTACCTTGCCCGGCGTGCGGGGCGTACACGCCGCTTTTGTGGGCGAACATCATTTTCGACCGGGACAAGCTGGACGAAATCGGGTGCGCTTGCCCGGCGTGCGGCGTGGTTTCCAGCGAAACGGAGTGGAAAGAGCAGTTCGGAAAGGGTAAATTCGTCGCGGCACACCCGGAACGAAAGGTGCGCGGATTCCATTTGAACGCCCTTGCCTCCCTCTTTGTGGAATGGCGGGAAATCGTCGAAAAGTTTCTGACCGCAAACGAAGAGAAGAAAAAAGGAAACATCGAACTTCTAAAAGTATGGACAAATACCGAAATGGGCGAAACGTGGGAGGAAGAGGGCGAACAAATCGAAACGGACGACCTCTTCAAACGCCGCGAACGCTATAATTGCGAGGTCCCGGAAGAAGTGCTGGTGCTGACCGCGGGCGTGGACGTGCAGGACGACCGATTTGAAGTGGAGGTTGTCGGCTGGGGCGTGGACAAGGAAAGCTGGGGAATCAAGTATCAGGCGATCTACGGCGACTTGAAGTTGAAGCCCGTGTGGGATGAACTGGACAAGTTTCTTTCGCAGACGTTCACCACCGCAGACGGGCGGCGGCTGAAAATTATTTGCGCCTGCGTGGATTCCGGCGGACACTTCACGACACAGGTTTACCGATTCTGCAAAGAGCGGACGGCCCGGCGTGTGTTCGCAATCAAGGGAAAAGGCGGCGCGGAAGTGCCGTACTTCAATAGGCCGTCAACGGCGAACAATATCAAAGCCCCTCTTTTCACTGTCGGAGTTGACACGGGCAAGGCCCTTTTATATCAACGACTGGCGGTGCAGGAAGAGGGGCCGAATTATTGCCATTTTCCGCGTGAAAAGGACCGGGGGTACACGCAAGAGTATTTCCGCGGCCTGACCGCCGAAAAAATGGTGATCACCTATAAGCGCGGAAAAGCGCAATACGTCTGGACGCTGAAAGACGGCGGGTACAAGCGGAATGAACCGCTTGATATTCGGAACTATGCGACCGTCGCTTTGGAAATTGCAAACCCGGTTTTGAAACGGACGGAGCGGGACGCGGCCACAGCCGCCCCCGCGCAGAAGCGGCGGGGCAGACGATCAAGAACCAACGGAGGTATTTTGTAAATGGCGGGAATCAGCCTTGAAATCGCAAGAAAGCACCTTTCCGCATGGCTGGAAGCGGAATTGGAGGTTACGACACACCAAAGCTACACCATCGGTTCGCGGAGCCTGACAAAAGCGGACCTTGCGGACATCCGGCAACAAATCGAATTTTGGAAAAACGAGGTTGCGCGGCTGGAAAACATCGAAAAGCGCGGCGGGCGAAACCGCGTTTTCCGTGTGGTCCCGCGGGACCTTTAAGACCATGACAAAGGAGGCGAAGCGGGTTGAACACGCTTGACCGAATGATTGCCGCAGTATCGCCGCAACGGGCCGTGAAGCGCGCCGCCGCCCGCCGGAAGCTGGAAATACTGGACAGCGGGTACAGCAACTACGGCGCGTCACAGACAAAAAAATCAATGCTGGGCTGGTTGTATGGCGGCGGGTCCGCAAAAGAGGATATACAAGAGAACCTTTCCGTCCTCCGGCAACGGTGCCGCGATCTTTACATGGGCGTACCGCTGGCAACGGGCGCGCTGAAAACATGCCGGACAAATGTTGTCGGCGCGGGGTTGCGGCTGAAAAGTCAAATTGACTATGAGGCGTTGGGGATGGATGAAGAAACCGCCCGCGACCTTGAACGCAAGATCGAGCGGGAATTTTCCTTGTGGGCTGATTCCCCGGCCTGCGACCTTGAACGGCTGGACAATTTCTATGAACTGCAACAACTGGCTTTTCTGAACTGGCTTATGAGCGGCGACGTGATCGCCACGTTGCCAGTGACAAAGCGGGTGAACTGCCCGTATGACCTGCGAATATGTCTGATTGAAGCGGACCGATTGAGCAACCCGAACGGAACGGTTGACCCGCATTTCGTCGGAGGCGTGGAAACCAACGACGCGGGCGAGGTGATCGCGTACCATATCAGCAAGCACCATCCGTTGTCCTACGATGCAAGCGAATACGGGTGGACGCGGGTTGAAGCATGGGGCGCAAAGACCGGACGGCGGAACGTGCTTCACATTATGAACCGGGAGCGCATCGGACAACGGCGCGGCGTGCCGTTTCTGGCCCCTGTCATTGAAGCGTTGAAGCAGTTGGGCCGATATACCGACGCGGAACTTGTCGCCGCCGTAGTTTCCGGCATGTTCACGGTGTTCATCGAAAAGGAATCCGCGTCCAGCGACGGAACATTTGGCGAGATCATCCCGGAGGAAGCGCAGGTGGACGCGGGCGACGACAGCACGATTGAACTTGCGCCAGGCGCAATCGTGGACTTGAACGAGGGAGAAAAAGCGCACGACATGAACCCCGGCAGGCCAAACACGGCGTTTGACGGGTTCGTGGTTGCGATTTGCAGGCAGATCGGCGCGGCCCTCGAAATCCCCTATGAACTATTGGTAAAGAACTTCAACGCGTCTTACAGCGCGTCCCGCGGGGCGTTGCTGGAAGCGTGGAAAATGTTCCGAATGTACCGGACATGGCTTGCAAACGACTTCTGCCAACCGATCTACGAAGAATGGTTCGCGGAGGCCGTGGCAAAGGGACGAATCCCTGCGCCCGGATTTTTTGGCGACCCTATCATTCGCAAGGCGTACACGGGCGCAGAATGGAACGGCCCGGCGCAGGGGCTTTTGAACCCGGTGCAGGAAGTGACCGCGGCGGAAAAGCGGGTGCAGAACGGATTTTCCACCCGCGACCGGGAAGCAATGGAAATGAACGGGTCCGATTTCTACCGGAACGCCGCGCAGATCAAACGGGAAGAAAAAATGTTAAGGGAGGCGAAAGCAGATGGCACAGGAACAGAGCCGGGCGCAGGCTCAGCAAAAACAGGTAAAGAATAAGCATTTCTGGACGTTCCGGGCCGCGGCGGGAGATAACGCCGCCCCGGAACTGATTTTATACGGCGACATTGCTTCCGAAACGTGGTGGGGCGACGAAGTGACCCCCCGGCAGTTTACGGAGGAATTGGACGCGCTGGGGGCGGTCCCTGAAATCGTTGTGCGCATCAACAGCGGCGGCGGCGACGTGTTCGCCGCGAATGCGATTTACACCCGCCTAAAGGACAACGCGGCAAAGATCACCGTAAAAATCGACGGATGGGCCGCGTCCGCGGCGACGATCGTTGCAATGGCGGGCGACGTGATCGAGATTCCGGGGAACGGCGTTTTCATGGTGCATGACCCGTCCTTGGGCTTGCTGGGCTACTTCAACGAAGCGGACCTTGCAAAGATGACCGAGGAATTAAAAGTGGTCAAACAGTCTATTGTGAACGCCTATGTCCTGAAAACCGGAAAAGACGCGGCGGAGGTTGCCGCGATTATGGCGACGGAAAGCTGGTTTGACGGGAAACAGGCGGTTGACGCTGGCTTTTGCGACAAGCTGATGTTTGAGGACGCGGAAACCACCATTGAAAACGCCGCGAAAATCGTTGTCAACAGCGTTTCGCTGGACCTGAACCGTTATCCGAATATGCCGATTTCGTTGTTAAACCGCACGACGGCCCGCGCGCACGGCGGTTTTTCAAATAAACCAACCATAAATGAACCGAAAAGGAGCGAAGAGAACATGGACGGAATCAAAGACATTAAGACCGTGGCCGACCTGAAAGCGGCTTTCCCCGACCTGACAAAGCAGATCGAGGAAGCGGCGACCGACGCGGAGCGCAAGCGCATTCAGGACATCGAGGACGTGGCGATTGCGGGCTATGAAACCATCGTGGCGGACGCAAAGTTCAAGACCCCCATTGCCGCGGGCGACGTTGCGAAAGCGATTCTTGCGGAGCAGAAGAAGCAGGGCGGCAAGTACATTCAGGACCGCGACGACGACGCGCACGCGAGCGGAGCGGGCGACGTTGGAACCGGCGGACAGCGAGAGGGAGCAGGCGGCGACGGCCCCGACGAAGTGGACGCGGCCATTGACAAGCTGTTCCCCGACGTGAAGTAAGGAGGAAAGAAGCATGTACGAGATTCAGAAAGACCAGACAAGCCCGGTGAACTTTTTTGCGGGCGATTATCCAGTTGCAACGGCGGTCCGCGAGGTTTCGAGCGGGAAGAGCGTCAAGAAATACGACCCCGTGAAGCTGGTTGACGGAAAGGTGGAACCCGTCGTCAAGGTGGAGGCGAGCGCGGCGAACAGCGGAAGCACAATTCCGGCGAAAACGGAGTACGAGAACACCACGGCGGGAATCTATGGCATTGCGGCGGGAGACGCGGGAGCCGGAGAAGATGTCGTCGTTTACCTGACGGGCGAATTTTTCGCGGACGCAATCAATCTCCCGGCCAGTGTGACCGCGGAAACCCTGACAACCGCATTCCGAAATATCGGAATCTTTTTGAAGTAAAGGAGAGGAAACAAAATGGGAATCGAAACTACCATCTATACCCCCCGTACGCTGGGGAAGCTGGTTCGGCGTATGCCTCCGGTGCATACGTTCTTCCGCGATACTTTTTTCAAGAACCGCCGGACGTTCAACACGAAGAGCGTTGACGTGGACTTCAAAAAGGGGTCCCGCGCCCTTGCTCCCTTTGTTCATCCGAAAGTGGGCGGGAAAACCATCCTGAACACGGGCTATCAGACGAAGAGTTACACCCCCGTTCTGCTGGCCCCGAACAAGATTACCACCGTTGACGACCTGTTGGAGCGGGCCGCGGGCGAGGACCCTTACAGCGGCAGAAAGCCCGCGGAACGCGCCGTGGAAAAGCTGGCGGAGGATTTGCAGGAACTGAACGAAATGATCGTGCGCCGGGAAGAGTGGATGGCGGCGACGGCGATCTTTACGGGGCAGATTCCGATTGTTGGCGAGGGCGTGAATGAGGTCATCGACTTTGACTTCACCAACAAAGAAACCATCGTGTCCACGGAAAAGAAGTGGGACAACGCGCAGAGCGACCCGCTGGCAGACCTTGAACGGTGGCACAAGGCCGTACAGAAAGAGGGGTTCGTGAACTGCAATATCTGCATCATGGCGGAGGACGTGGCAACGGCTTTCGTAAACCACGCAAAGGTCAAAGAAGTGCTGGACGTGAAAGCCTATGACCTCGCGGTCATCAAGCCCCGCCAACTCCCGAACGGAACAACCTATGTCGGAACGGTCCACAAACTGGGGCTGGACATCTACCAGTACAACGAGTGGTACTTGGACGACTGGACGGAGCCGGACGAACCGGAAAACAAGCCCCTTGTACCGGACAAGCATATTGCCTTGCTGTCCACGGAGGCGGATTACTCCATCTACTACGGCGCAATCACCATGATTCCCGAAGAGGGCAAGGGATTTGTCACCGTGGAGGGCGACAAGGTGCCGCAGACATGGATTGAACGCCGCCCGGACCGCCGCTTCCTGCAAATCAACAGCAAGCCGCTGACCGTCCCCCATGAGGTCAACAGCTGGTACGTGGCGCAGGTGCTTTAACCATGAATTTCAAAGATCAGGTGGAGCGGGATTTGACCGCCGTATTCCACAACAGCCGGGAACACGCCGACGTTATGGAATTCTGGATTGACGGAATCCGCTACAAAGGCCCGGTCATTATCGACGACGGCGGGGCGCAGGACCGGAAGAAGCCGTCCACGGATCACGTGGACGGCTTGGTTCTTGTCGATCTTGTCATGTATGTTCCGCTGTCCCTGCTGAAAACCATCCCGCAAAAGGACCTGAACGTGGAAATCGGGGACTGCCTGTACCGAATCACAAAGGTTCACCCGGAAGCCGGGGAAATCGTGCTTTACATGGAGGCGTTGACCGAATGATTCAGATTACAGCCGACCAGATCGAGCGGGTGAACCTGATTCTTTCCGGCGTTCCAAAAGGCGCGGAAAAGGCAATGGCAAGCGTCATCCGCCGAGCCAACAACACCGTGAGATCAGAGGCCCTAAAGGGCATCACGAGCGTTTACGCAATCACCCGGCAGAATGTCCGGGCAGACACCACAATCAAAGTGCGGACGCAGAAAGCAGACGGCGGGGTTGTGGGAACGGTATCGTTTGCCGGGTACAAAATCCCCCTTTACCGCTTCAATGTCTCCCCGACCCTCCCCGTCCAGCGCGCGACCGTTTCGGCGGCGGTGCTGGCGGAGAGCGGGCGAACCCCGTTTGCACACGCATTTATCGCAAAAATGAAAAGCGGTCATACGGGCATGTTCGAGCGGGACGGAACAGGCAGACTTCCGATCACCGAGTTCATGGGACCGTCCGCCGCACAGATGGCGGCGAACAGCGTGGTTGTGGAGCAGGTGGAGGAAAAGGCGCAGGAAGTCATAAACAAGCGGATTGAGCATGAAATCACCCGGATTCTGAACGGCTACGGAGGATAAGCCATGACACCTTTAGACCTTTTGGACGTGCTGGAAGAGTTCGTGCGGCGCGAAACAAAGGACATGCTTTTACCTGTCCGCGTAGACCGCCGGAGCGGAGAGCCGAAAGAGCGGCCCGCAGAAATTTACAAAATGCGGTTGCCGACCAAAAAGGCGCAGACCGAGCGCGTCCCCTATCTGCTGTTGCAGTACATCAAAAGCACAGACACACAGGAGCCGGGACAGGAACCGGAAAGCGTCTGTACGGTGCGCATCGTCGCCGCGACGTATTCGGAGGACGAAAGCGAGGGCGCAACATGCGTCCTGAACCTGCTGACCCGAATCCGGGTTGCCCTGTTGAAAGACGGCGTGATTGGAGAGCGGTACATGCTGAAACCGCCCCTTGAAATGATTGTGTACCCGGACGGAACGACAGCCCCCTACTATTTGGGGGAAATGATGACGGAATGGGAAATGCCCGTTGTAGAAAGTGAGGTTCAAAAAGTATGGCAATGAACTATAAACCCAGCATGACGAAAGCGGAATTGCTGGAAATCGCCGCCGAAAACGGCGTGCAGGCCGACGACGGCATGACAAAAACGGCGATTCTTGCCGCGCTGGACGGCGCAAACAGCCGCGCGCCCGACGGGGCGGAACCGAACACCAGCCCGGAGGAAACCGCCGCAGACGGCCAACAGGCCGCACAGGGCGGCGCAGGACAGGCCGGGGACAGAGAGGGAACCGAGGACACCGCCGGGCAGGAAACGCCCACAGAGGACGCGCAGGAAGCCCCGGAGGGGTACAACCTGTTTGTCTATGCCGGGCCGTCCCTCCCCCGCGGGAGACTGAAAGAAAACGCCGTGTTCAACGGGACGTTCGAGGACGTGAAAGCGTACCTTGCGGACGTGATCGCGGACTATCCCCTTGTAGCGCGGATGATCGTCCCCGTTGAGCGGCTTTCCGCGTTTCACGTCAAGGTGAAAACGCCCGGAAACCTTGCGCACAAGTATTACAACGACATTGTTTCGACAATGCGGGGAAACAAGGAGGTATAACAAATGGCAGAGTATTTCCACGGGGTTTCGACGCGGCAGGTTGACACGTCGGTTTCGACCCCTGTTACGGCAGATTCCGGGATTGCGTTCGTTGTGGGCGCGGCCCCGGCGCACACCGTCGGCGGAAGCGTGAACGACCCGATCATGTGCCAGAGTTACGCAGAGGCCGTGGCCGCTATGGGGTACAGCGACAACTGGGAAAACTATCCGATCTGCGAAGCGATCTACGCACAGTTCAAGCTGTACGGCGTATCGCCCGTCGTATTCGTGAACATTCTGGACCCCGCAAAGCACAAGAAGAGCGTTTCGGAGCAGAATTACCCCGTCACGGACGGAAAGGTTCTTTTGCCGCTGGAAGCCCTGAAAGACACGGTGAACGTCACAGACTATACCGTGGGCGAGGATTTCGACCTGTTCTACGAGGGCGAAAACCTGATTCTCGAAGTGATCGAGGGCGGGAGCATTCCAGCGCGGACGGGAGAACTGACCATTGCGTTTGACGCGGTGGACCCCTCCAAAATCGCGGAGAAAGACATTATCGGCGGCTTTGAGGTAAGCACAAAGAAGTATTCCGGGCTGGAACTGATCGACAAGGTTTTCCCGAAATACGGAATCGTGTGCGACATGATTCTTGCGCCGGGGTGGTCCCACAAGTCCACCGTCGCGGCGGCAATGCGGGCAAAGGCGGAAACCATCAACGGCGTTTTCCACGGCGCAAAAGCCCTGATCGACATTGACACAACGGAAGTCACGCATTACGCAGACGCGCCCGCGTGGAAGAAAACGCAGAACATCAACGACAAGGCGGAAATCCTTTGCTGGCCCCTGTTCGGGCTGGGCGATTACGTGTTTCATGCGTCTGTCCACACCGCGGCGCGGATGACGGCGACCGATTCGGACAACGGCGGTTGCCCGGCGGAAAGCCCCTCCAACAAGTCTTTGCAGATCGACCGGGCGTGCCTTGCCGACGGAACCACCGTTCTTCTCGACCTGAATCAAGCAAACTACCTGAACAGCAACGGCATTGTAACCGCGCTGAACTTCATCGGCGGTTATGTCCTTTGGGGCAACGAAACCGCCTGTTTCCCCGCCGATACGGACGTGAAGAATTACTTCATTCCCGTGTCGCGCATGTTCGGATGGGTTGCGAATTCGCTTGTCCTGTCCTATTGGAGCAAGTTGGACAAGAAGATGACGCGCCGCCTGATCGACAGCATCGTGAATTCCGTTAATATCTGGCTGAACGGCCTTGTCAACGAGGAAAAGCTGCTGGGCGGGCGCGTGGAATTTCTGGAAGAGGAAAACAGCGAAACCGCGCTTATGGCTGGCAAAGCGGTTTTCCACATCTACATGACCCCGCCCAGCCCGATGAAAGAATGCGAATTCGTGTTGGAGTACGACGCGGACTATGTTTCGTCGGCTTTGGCGGCATAAGGAGGGAAAGACAACATGAAAGTTGACAACGGCACAACCAACTTTGCCGTGTATGAGGACGCGACGGAGTTTTACGGAATGGCGGAAGCTACGCTTCCTGAAATCTCGCAGATCACGGAGGAAGTCAAGGGCGCGGGAATCGCGGGCGCGTTCAACGGCGCGTTCGTCGGGCATATCGAGGCAATGACGCTGACCCTGAATTTCCGTTCCGTGACCGCCGACGCAATCAAGCTGGCAGAGCCGCGCAACCACCAGCTTGACTTGCGCGCGGCACAACAGTATTGGGACAACAGCGCGGGCAAGTTCATTCAACAGTCGGTAAAACACGTGCTGATGGTAACGCCGACGAAGTTCGCGCCCGGAAAGCTGGCCCCCGCCGCCTCCGCGGAAGCGTCCGGGGAGTATGCGGCGACCTATTTCGCAACCTACATCGACGGGAAAAAGGTCCTCGAAATTGATATTATCAATTTCATTTACTACATCAACGGAACCGACTATCTGGCCGACGTTAGAAAGGCACTTGGCAAGGCATAAGCCCGGCGGGGGTCCTCCCCGCTGGGCTTTCCTTTGCCCTTTTTCTGTATTTGAACCTATGAAAATCTGAATGGAGGAATTGACCATGAACGACACCGAGAAAAGAACCGCCGCAGAGGGCGCAGAGCGGCCCGCAGGCGCGGCGGAAGCCGTCACCCATGAACCAGCACAGGAAGCCGCAGAGAAGCCCGCAGAGGGCAACACGGGCGTTTATACGCACGTGTTCAAGAAGCCTTTCGAGTATGAGGGAAAGACCTACACCGAACTGACGTTCAATTTCGAGCGGCTTTCCGGGCGCGACATGGTTTCCATTGAAACCGAAATGCAGATGAACAACGAATACGCCATTGCGCCGGAAATTTCCCGGAGTTTTCAAGGGAAGATGGCGGCAAAGGCCGCGGGCATCGGAAGCGACGTGCTGGAAGCAATGCCCCTGAAAGACTTCAACAAGATCACCAACGCGGCCAGAAGTTTTTTAATCGACACGGGCTTTTAAGAAGCCCGGCCCGCTGGTGGCGGCGGGAATGCTTCAAACTGGCACAGGCGACCTTTACGCCCGTCCCATTCTGGCTTGACATGACCGTAACGGAGATCACGGCATGGATTGAGGACATCAACGCCGCCACAGCGGAGCAGAAGAACCAGAAAGCGAGGTGAAGAATTTGGCAGGAAGAAAGGAATATGAACTTCTCTTCAAACTGACCGCCGCATTGGGCGGAAACTTCAATGCGGCATTCAGTAGCGCGCTGAATACCACGCGGCAAATGCAAAACAGCCTGCAAAAGCTAAATTCTATCACCGGAAAGATCGACGCTTACAAAAAGCAGGAAGCCGCCCTTGAATCGAACCGTCAAAAGCTGGAACGACTGACCGCGGAGCATGAACGACTGCAACGGGAGATCAGCGAAACCGGAGAGCCGACGGAAGAACTGCGGGCAAAGATGGCGCAGAACGAACGACAGATCGCGGCGACCACATCGAGAATCGAGCAACAGGAAGCGCGGCTGAACGAATTGGGCGGAGAACTGTCCGACGCAGGGGTGAACACCTCCCGTCTGACCGAGGAAAACGAACGATTATCCAAAAGTTACGAGCGGGTCAAAAAAAGTCAAGAGGAATTGGCAAAGGTAAACGCCGCGTTGGAACAGAACAACGCGGCGATTTCAAAGACCAAAACGCAACTTGCGGGGACCGTCGGAACCCTTGCGGCACTTGGGACGGCGATTTACGCCGGGCCAGTGAGAAAGGCCGCGGAGTTTGAAGCGCAGATGTCCACCGTAGAAGCCATTTCCGGCGCGACCGCGGATGAAATGAAGCGTTTGTCGGATGAAGCAAAGAGAATGGGCGCGACGACGCAGTTTACCGCCGTGGAAGCCGGAAAAGCCCTCGAATACATGGCAATGGCCGGATGGAAAACAGACCAGATGTTGGGCGGCTTGCCGGGAATTATGAACCTTGCGGCGGCATCCGGCGAGGACTTGGGGCAGGTTTCCGACATTGTGACGGACGCGCTGACCGCATTTAACATGACGGCAGATCAGGCGGGCCGCTTTGCGGACGTGCTGGCGCAAGCGTCGAGCAATTCAAATACCAACGTGGCAATGATGGGCGCGACTTTCCAAAAAGTGGCCCCCGTCGCGGGTGCGCTGGGATATTCCGTCGAGGACGTTTCCCTTGCAATCGGCTTGATGGCGAATGCGTCCATAAAATCGGAAGTGGCCGGAACCTCGCTGAAAACCGCCCTTGCGAACATGGCGAAGCCGACAAAGCAGATGAAAGAGTACATGGACAAGTACGGAATCAGCCTGACGAACGCAGACGGAAGCATGAAGTCATTCCGCGAAGTGGTGGACAACCTGCGAAGCAGTCTTGGCGGGCTGTCTGAAACGGAGCAGGTGGCGGCGGCAACGGCCATTTTCGGCAAGGAATCCTTTGCGGGTATGCTGGCGATCGTCAATGCAAGCGAGGCGGATTTTCAAAAATTGTCCGATTCGGTCAACAATTCCGCAGGCGCGGCGGAGCGAATGGCACAAATCAAACTGGACAACTTTCAAGGAAAAGTAACGCTGTTGCAATCCGCGGTTGAGGGCCTGCAAATTGCGCTGGGCGACGCGCTGTTACCGACGTTTACCGAGGGTGCGGAAAAAGCCGCGGAACTGATCTCCAAACTGACCGAGTTTATCAACGCAAACCCGGAATTGGTGCGCACGATTACAAAGGTTGTCACCGGACTTCTCGCGTTCAAGGCGGCGGGGTTGGTGGCAAAGCTGGCGTTCCTTGACCTGAAAGGCGGGGTTCTGACCATTCAAAAGGTCATGGCCCTGTTCAAAGGCAAATTCGCCCTTGCGGGCGTGGAAGCCGTGGGCTTTGCGTCTAAAGTCAAGGGCGTTGCAAAAAGCGTCACAGGGTATTTCGGCGGAATCGGAAGCGCGGCGGGCGGCGTAGGCCGCGCGTTCGGGCAGATGTTCGCCGGAACGAAAATCGGAAACCTGTTTTCCGGTATCGGCGGAGCCGTGGGCGGCGTGTTTACCCGCGTGTTTTCCAGCGTGGGCGGCGTTGCTACGCGGGCGTTTACCGGAGTAGCGGGAACCATTACCGGAATATTGGGGCGGGCCGGGGCCGCAGTTGCGGCGGGTCCGCTTGGAAAAATCGGAAGCGTGGTTGCAAAGGGGTTCGGGAAGCTGTCAACCCTGTTCGGCCCGCTTCAAAAGCTGGGCGGCGCGATCTTGGGACCGTTCAGCGGCATTCTTGGGAAAGTGCTTCCCGTCGTGGGTGTAATCACCCTGATTATTTCGGCGGTGCAAATCCTACGGGACAATCTGGATAAGGTGCGCGAGGTCATCCGAAACGTGTTCGGTGACGCGGGCGTTGAAGTGTTCGACAAAATCGTGTCCGCGATCTCGAATATCGGAAGCACAATCCAGAGCATCTTCACAGACGGGAACTTGGGCGGAGCGCGGGACTTCCTGATCAACCTGTTCGGAGAGGAAGCGACGGGCGTTATCGACGGCGCGATCACGGTTTTGCAAACTGTGTGGAATATCCTTTCCGGCTTTATCGAGTTCGTGAATACCTACGTCCGCCCGATCGTGGAACAGATTTTTACATTCATCGTTCAAACGGTGCTTCCGCAGATCGCGCAGGCGTTCGCGGATTGGGCACCGACAATCGCATCCATCCTGCAAGGGCTGGCAACCGTCGTTTCGACGATCGCAACGGCCATTATGTCCGTGATTCAGTTTCTTATGCCGACGATTCAAAATATTATCAGCGTTGCGCTGACGACCATTCAAGGGGTTGTGTCCGGCGCGCTGACGGCGATTAAAGGCATTGTGGACGTGTTCGCGGGCATCTTCACGGGGGATTGGTCCCGTGTGTGGGAGGGCGTGAAAGGGATATTCAGCGGCGTTTGGAATTCCCTGAAAAGCATTGCAAGCGGCGTTCTGAACGGAATTATCGGCCTGATCAACGGCGTAATTTCCGGGCTGAACAAACTGAAAATTCCTGATTGGGTCCCCGGCATCGGCGGAAAGGGCATCAACATTCCGTTGATTCCGACTTTTGCAAAAGGCACGAAAAGCACGCCTGACACGTTCATAGCGGGCGAGGCGGGCGCGGAACTTGTCACGAATGCAAAGAACCGGACCGTTTTCAACGCGGCGGAAACCGGGGCGATCTTCCGCAATCTCGCAAACACCGTCAACACCATTCGGGCGGGGGTTGGCGTTCCGGCCCTGCAACTGGCTTATGCAGGCGCGGAGGCCCCCAGCGTGTCGGCACCGTCTATCGCGTCCGGCGCACGGCAAGCGTCGATCGTCATTCACAGCGCGCCCGTTTTCCATGTTGGGAGCGAGGCGCAGGCGGAGGACATCGAAGAACTGCTACGCAGGCACGATGAAGAACTGCTGGACGAAATCGAAGAGCGGAAGCGGCAACAGGAGGACGACGAAAGGCGGCGGAACTATGACTAAATACACCACCATAGCCGGGGACATGTGGGACGCAATCGCCTATAAAACGCTGGGCGACGAAGCGTACACGGACAGAATTATGAAGCTGAACCCGGAATACCGCCGCCTTTTCGTGTTCCCCGCGGGAATCGCGCTGACCATCCCGGAGCCTGAATCGCAGGTTGCGGCGGGGTTGCCGCCGTGGAAAAGGGGGACGGCATGAACGCGAGAAGAGCGGTTATCCGCCTGACCTTTTCGGGGGTGGATATTTCGGCGGACATCAACAAGCATCTTCTTTCGCTGACCTACACGGACAACGAAGAGGACAAGACGGACGACCTGCAACTATCCCTTGACGACAAGGAGGGCGTATGGCTGGGAAGCTGGCTGAATACGCCCTCCGCGTCAAAGGGGGCGGAAATCTCCGCCGTAATCGTGCAAAAGAATTGGGAATCGGACGGGAAAGACCGGGTTCTTGACTGCGGCGTGTTCGCCGTGGACACGGTGGACGGGAGCGGCCCGCCCGCGAAAGCGACCATCAAGGCCGGGTCTATCCCCTACGCCTCCACCATTCGGACACAGAAAAAGACGAAAGCGTGGGAGAAATACACGCTTTCCGGCATTGCAAAGGAGATTGCGGGGGCGAACGGGTTTACCTGCATGTTTGAATCCGCGTCCGACCCATTTTATCAGCGGAAAGAGCAAATGCAGGAATCCGACATCACCTTTTTACAGCGGCTTTGCAAAGCGGCTGGAATCTCCCTGAAAGTCACGGCAAAGATCATCGTCCTGTTTGACGCGGCGGCGTATGAGCAGAAAGACGCGGTGCGGACCATCCAGCGGGGAAAAGCGGACGTGGGAAGCTATTCTTTTTCCACGAGCCTGCACGACACCGCGTACAGCAAATGCCACGTGTCCTACACGGACCCGGCCACGGGGACGACGATCGAATACACCTACACCCCGCGGGACGCGGACAAGAGCGGCCAAACGCTGGAAATCAACGAAAAGGTATCAAGCCGTGAAGAGGCCCGGCAACTGGCAATGAAGCGGTTACGGGAAAAGAACAAAGGAGAATTCAAGGCATCGTTCAAGCTGGCCGGGGACGCGCGCCTTGTGGCGGGCGTGACGGTTCAGGTGGCCGGGTACGGGGCGTTCGACGGAAAGTACATCATCGAAACGGCGGCGCATTCCATATCCCGGAGCGGGTATAAAACTGATCTGACCTTGCGCCGCGTGCTGGAGGGCTACTAAATGAGCGAATTATCCGTTTTGAAAAATATGGTCCGAACGGGCATTGTCTCTTCCGTCAACGCAGGGAATCGGACGGCCCGCGTGACATTTTCGGACAAGGGAGAAAGCCCGATTGTTTCGGGAGAACTGAAAGTTCTGAAAAACGCGCCGTTCATCCCGGCGCAGAACGCGCCGCAACGGACAGAAACCGAGAGCGGCGGAAGCGGCGACGCGGCCTTTGCGGGCCACAGCCACGCCGTCAAGATCAGCCCGTGGCTACCGTCGCCGGGGGATTACGTGCTTTGCATCTACCTCCCGACAGAGGACGGGGACGGGTTCGTGATTGGGGGGATTTGACGATGGCGGAAATCGGAAGCTGGGGGACGTTCACCTTTTACGTTTCCCGGTCATCCATCAAGACGTTTGACGACCTGAAATGGGAAAGTTCGGTGAAGTACGCCACGCACGAGCGGCATTTGAAAGAGCCGCTTTTGGAGTTTACCGGGCAGGACGTGGAAAGCATGTCTTTCACCATGTTCTTTTCCGTGTTTTTGGGCGTGAACCCCATTGCGGAGGTTGCGAACCTGCTTCAAACCATGCGGCGGGGCGAGGCCCATTACCTGATCATCGGCCCGAAAGCGTATGGGACAAACAAGTGGGTCATCACCAAACTGTCAAATTCCCTGCAACGATACGACCGGGGCGGGAACCTGCTGGCCGCGTCGGTCAATGTCACCATGCAATCATATTCGAGCAGATAGGAGGGCGGACGATGGCTTACACCGTAAAGGCATACGCCCTTGAAAAAATCAACCTCGCGCCGGAGGACACCACGGAAGAGGTATTGCAGAACGTGGCGGTCATCCTTTCCACACCGAAATTTTCCGTTCCGTTGGAGCGGGGCTTGGGGCTGGCGCAACGGTTTCTTGACAAACCGATTCCGGCGGCGCAGTCAATCTTGATTTCGGAGGTACTCGAAGCGATCGAGGAATTCGAGCCGCGGGCGGAGGTGGAAAACGTGACCTTTGAATTGGGGGACAGGCCGGGGACCCTGATTCCCATTGTGGAGGTGAAGATCATTGGCGGCGACGAATAGGAGTTACCCGGACATTTCCTTTGTGGAAACCGACACGGAAACAATCGTGAACGCGCTGATTCAGTCATACGAGAAGTTCACCGGGCGCACGCTGTACCCGGCGGACCCGGCGCGGCTTTTCATTTTGTGGGTGGCGGACATCATCGTTCAAGAGCGGGTGAACATCGACTTTTCGGCAAAACAGAACGTGCCGCGATACGCGGAGGGTGAATATCTGGATTCCCTCGCGGAACTGTTCAAGGACACGTACCGATTGGAGCCGGAAAAGGCGAAAACAACCTTGCGCTATACGCTGTCCATCAAACTTGACACCGCAACCGTCATCCCGGCGGGGACCCGCGCAACACCGGACGGCGACGTTGTGTTTGCCACGCTTCAAGACCTGACCATTCCGGCGGGCCAGTTGTCCGGCGACGTGGCGGCGGAATGCACGCAGGCGGGAGAAATCGGGAACGGCTTTGTTCCGGGGCAAATCAAACAGGCGGTTGACGTGTTCCCCTACTTTCAAAGCGTGTCGAACACAACGGAGAGCGCGGGCGGCGCGGATGAAGAGAGCGACGCGGCGTTTTATGAACGGCTACGGGAGAGCGTGGAAACATACTCCACAGCGGGGCCGATGGGCGGATATGAGTATTTCGCAAAATCCGCGTCGGCCCTGATCGCGGACGTAAAGGCCACGTCGCCGGAGCCGGGAGAAGTGGACGTGCGGGTCCTGCTGGCAGGCGGAGAACTGCCGGAGGAAGAAATCTTGAAAGAGGTTTCGGAAATCCTGAACGCGGACACGGTGCGCCCGCTGACCGACCATGTGACCGTCAAGGCCCCGGAAACCGTGGCGTACAACATCGACGTGACCTACTACACACAGGAGGGCGGCGCAATCAGCGACGACGTGATTTCGGAGAACGTAAACGCGGCGGTGGGCGCGTTCAAGAAATGGCAGGCGGAGAAGATGGGGCGGGACGTGAACCCGTCCTATTTGATTCAACTGCTTATGCAAGCCGGGGTAAAGCGGGTGGAGGTCCGCGCCCCGGCCTTTGCGACGGTGAAAGACAATCAGGTTGCGAAAATCGGAACGACCACCGTTACGAACGGGGGTGCGGAAAGTGAATGACAACGAACTGCATACGGCGGATTATACGCGGTCCCTCCCCCCTCCCCTGAAAAGCGACCCGACCATGACGGCCCTTGCGCGGGTCATTGCGGAGCAGTTGCAAGGGACGGTCCGACAGACCGGGAAGAACATCATATACGCCCGGATTGATGAACTGGACGAACAGACGCTTGACGTGCTGGCCTATGACCTGCATGTGGATTGGTACGACTATTCCTATCCGATCGAAGTCAAGCGGCAGACCATCCGGGACAGCGTGCGCGTTCACCGGAGGTTGGGGACAAAATACGCCGTCGAAACCGCGCTGGGGGCGGTATTCCCCGGAACGCGGGTGCAAGAGTGGTTCGAGTACGGCGGGGAACCGTACATGTTCAAAGTCATCATCGGCGCGACGGAATCGGGGGTGTCGGCGGACCGGCAAGCGGCGGTTTTGGAGCGGGTGCGCTTTTATAAAAACCTCCGGTCCCATTTGGAAGCAATCAGTTACCAGATCGAGAAGAAAGCGACCGTATTCACGGCGGCGGTCCATGCCGTCGGCGTGCGGCTGGAAGTTTACCCCTATCTTGCGGAGGACATCGAGGAAACGGCGCGAATCAAGGCCGGAGCGGGCCACACCGTCGGCGTGCGCGTGGACATTTACCCGCATGTTTACCGGAAGATGGGGACGGACTGGAACGCGGTATGCGCCGCTTATATTCAGCAAACCGGGAAACTTGAAATCTTCCCGCAGAACAGAACGGAGGCGTAACAATGGCAGAAATCGAAAACACATACGGAAGCATTGTGACCGACGTAGGCGTTCAGCTTATCACACAAGCGGTCATGGAGGGCCAGAAAGTCAATATTACGACCCTCGCCGTGGGCGACGGCGGAGGAAGCTACTACAAGCCGAATTCCACGATGACGGCCCTAAAGGGGGAGCAATGGCGCGGAAAGGTAAACCGCGTGGAGGTCAATGAGAAATCACCGAACATGATCGACGTGGTGGCGGTGGTCCCCTCCGACGTGGGCGGCTGGACTATCCGGGAAATGGGCGTGTTCGACGACGCGGAAGAGCCGAACATGATCGCCGTCTGCAATACGCCGGACACGGAAAAGGTCAT
This sequence comes from Flintibacter sp., assembly GCF_046973065.1. Taxonomy (NCBI): domain Bacteria; kingdom Bacillati; phylum Bacillota; class Clostridia; order Eubacteriales; genus Flintibacter; species Flintibacter sp. The sequence continues at coordinate 88,618 of NZ_JBKVXZ010000005.1, forward strand.
TATCACCAGCGGAGCCGCCGGGGAAATTGAACTGACCATGCACATCGAAATTTCCAACACGGGCGCGATCTCTTTTGTCATTGACCCGAACGTGGTCACGGCCACAAAAAAGGACCTTGCAGACCACAACACGTCGCAGACGGCGCACGCCGCGGAGTTTGAGAAAAAGGCAGACGTTACCGCCCTGAACGCCCACGCGAACAACAGCGATATTCACGTGAACCCCACGACGATGGGGAACTATGACACGGCCATTGCCGGACTGATCGACCACACGGAGGACACGGAAGTTCACGTTCAGCCGGGTGAGCGGGCCGCGTGGGACGCAGGCGCGGAGGCCGCAGGGCAGGCGGAGGCGGACGCGGCGGAAGCCCTGTCCGCGATTGCGGGGCTGGAAAGCCGCGTTTCCCGCGTGGAAGATGGCCTGTTCAACAACATCACCGGAAACCCGTTTCTTGTGCAATTTGATTCCCTTGACGGGGTGGTTATGACAAAGGGCATTTGGAACGCGGCCAGAAACAGAATCGAATGTTGAGGGAATACGCCTGCACGCGGCGGGAACTGTCCTGCATCATCGGGAATCTGTTTGCGGAGCTGGACCCGCCTTGCGCCGCGTGCGCTTCCGACGCTGACGAACTGACGATCAGCGGGCGGACCCATACCGGGGCGCAGGCGGTTCTAACTGTCACGGAATGGGGATTCCTGTTCGACGGGGACCCGTCGGAGATCGAAGAAATCCGGGGAAAGAGGTGCTTACGGCGTGGCGGATGAAAAGGAATTTATCATCATCACGAAAGCGAAAGATTTAGCCTTTCACACCTACGACATGACCACCGCCCGCCGCTTTCCAAAGCGGCACGGGAAACTTGCCGTAGACCTGATGGAATTTGCACGGGAAATCGTGATTCATATTCAGGACGCGAACGAACTTGACGTTCAGGACGCGGGAGAATTCCGGGAACGGCGGTATGAACAGAAACAGGCCCTTTCACGCTGTAAAGACATGCTGTTTTTGATCGAACTGGCCGAGCGAAAGAACCTGATTTCAACGGCGCAATGCGCGGCGTGGACAAAGTACGCCGTGGAAGTAAAACGGATGACGGCCAGTTGGAGGAAAAAGGACCTCGAACGATTCACGGAATCCGGACAACGGGGAAACGCGCCGCGGCGGTGATCGCCGGGGCGTTTTTCTTGGGGTGCGGCTTGTAGCGTCGAATTCGTACAACGTCCGCAACGTCAATTCCTCCGGCGCGATGAACTGGAACAACGCGTACAACGGCAACAGGGGCGTTCGCCCGCTTTGATGGAACACCGGGAACGAGTAAGCCGGACGGCTGAAAGCAGAGGACCATCATCAAAGGAAGCCGCATCCCTCCGCCGCGGTGACAGCGCGACGGTAAATACAAGATTGGTGAAGCAAGGCCCACGGGAACCAGCTTCCGCCCCGCCACGGGCGCGCGGCGGGGTCCGATGATGAAGCATTGCGACGGCAGGCGGAGGACCGCTTGCCGCCCCCGCAAGGCGGATTCTATACACGGCAAGGAGCATTTTTTATTATGCAACAAACAGATTTCGAGCGGGTCCACGATTTCGGGAACCTATACGCGGGGTTCTTAAAGGCCCGCCGGGGCAAACGGGGCAAAGCGAGCGTCGCAAAATTTGAAGCAAACCTGCTGGAAGCCCTTTGCCTGCTTTCGGAAATGCTGAAGAACAAGACCTACCGCCCGTCGGACTATTTCGTGTTCCGGGTCTACGAGCCAAAAGAACGCATCGTTATGACCAACGCGTTCAAAGACAAGGTGGTTCAGCATTCTTTATGTGACAATGTGTTGGAGCCTGCATTTTCCCGCGCCTTTATCCGCGACAACTACGCGTCGCAAAAGGGGCGCGGGACGCATGACGGCCTGTATCGGCTGGAAGCGTTTATGCGGTCCTACTATTTCGAGCGGAAAGCGCGGGAAGAACAACGGTGCCGGGAGGAGGGGTTGCCGCGGCCCGACCCGCGCGCCGCCCGCTATGCGGACGGCTGGGTCCTGAAATGCGACATATCAAAATATTTCTACTCGATTCCGCATGAACCATTGAAAGCAATGGTGCGCCGCTTCATCCGGGACCCGGACGTTCTATGGCTTGTCGATATGATCATTGACAGCACGGACGACCCCGGAATTCCGATCGGCAACCAGACTTCACAATGGTTCGCGGTCATGTACCTTTCGGGGCTTGACCATTTCATAAAAGAGAAATTGGGAATCCGCTACTATGGGCGGTATATGGACGACTTTTACTTGATTCACGAGGACAAGGCGTATTTGCAGTATTGCCGCCGGGAGATTGAAAAGTACGTGGCCGGGCTGGGATTGAAGCTGAACAACAAGACAAATATTTTCCCGCTACGGAACGGAATTGATTTTCTTGGATTCCGAACCTATATGACCGACACGGGGAAGATCGTGCGCAAGGTAAGGAGGAACAGCAAATGTAACGAGCAACGGAAGTTGAAGAAACAGCGGGGCTTGCTGGACAAGGGGAAAATCACCCTTGCGGCAATCGAACAGTCTTACGGAAGCTGGCGGAGCCACGCCGAAAAGGGCAACTGTCACCACCTGATCAGGGAAACCGACAGGAAGTTCAACCGCCTGTTCCCGGAAAGCAAATTGCTATGCAGAAAGAACAAAAGGCCGGAAAAGGAAAGCTATTTCTGCGGTTTTATCGCTGACCCGCGGGAAACGCTTTCCGAACAGTAAGTACACAAAAGGAGCGTGAAGCGAAATGCCGAAAGCATTAAGCACCCTCGCCGTTGGCGCGCTGGTGAAAGACACCGGAACGCTTTACAACGGGAAACCGATCATTTGGAAGATCGCGGACAAGAACCACGCCGGGTTTCCGGCGAATTCCGTCACGCTGATCACGGAGCGCATTATCTCGCTGAAATGCTTTGACGCTATTGAGCAGAGCAACAGCGACGGAAACCGCCGTTCCTACGGAAACAACCGCTGGATTTGGTCAAATATCCGCCGATGGCTGAACAGTCAAGCGGGGGCGGGCGCGTGGTACGCGGCCCAGCACGGGCAGGACGCGCCGCCGAACAACGCGAACGTGTGGAGCAACTACAACGAGTACGAGGCGGAAGCGGGCTTTCTGGCGGGATTCTCCGCGAACTTTATTGCCGCCCTGCTGACCACGAACCGGACCGTCGGCAAAGCGCAGGTGGACGGCGGCGGGACGGAGACATGCACCGACAAAATCTTCTTTGCCACGTCAACGGAAGTCGGCTTGTCGGGCGACGTGGTGGCCGGAAGCAAACTTGCGCTGTTCAGCGACGACGCTTCCCGGCAGGCAAAGCCGACGGCGGAGGCGGTAAGCAAGAGCGAGTACCAGACAAGCAGTTTGAACGCAAATTCGTTCTGGTACTGGTGGCTTGCGGACGCTTACGCGTCGGATTCGTACGACGTCCGCTACGTCAATTCCTCCGGCGCGATGAGCTGGAACGGCGCGTGCGACGGCGACCGGGGCGTTCGCCCGCTTTGTAATCTAAAATCTGAAATCTTGGTATCTGACAGCCCGGATTCGGACGGCGCATACAGCATCGTATGGAACCGCGCCCCGTCGGTCCCGGATTCCATCGACGTTCCGAGCGACGTTCGGGGCGGCGAAAGCCTGATTGTGAATTGGGGAACGTCCACCGACCCGGACAACAACCTTTCGGGGTACGTCCTCGAACGGCAGTACAACGGCGGCGGATGGGCGCAGGTCTACAAGGGAATCAACCGGACGCACACCGACCAGATCACAAAGGGATGGGAGAATGTGGCGTACCGGGTCAAAGCATACGACAGCGCGGGCGCGGAATCGGCGTACAAGACCAGCGCGACGCGGACGGTCATCAACAACACGCCGCCCACGATCAGCGGGACAGATACGGACCTTGGGGCAAAGACCGGAGCGTTCGACCAGAAATACACCGTCACAGACCCGGACAGCGGCCAGACGATCACCGTCGTTGAGAAGATCGACGGGGCGCAAAAGCGGTCCTACGCCGCGACCAGCGGGCAGGAATACACGTTCAGCGTGACCGCGGATGAATGGCGGAAGCTGTTGAACGGGTCCCACACGCTGACGGTGACGGCGACGGACAATTACGGCGGAACCGCGACGCGGACTTACACATTCAGCAAGAACGAAACCGAAATTGAACTGACCCTTGCAACGCCCCTTGAAGCCGACGACATGGTGACAAAGGCGATCATGTCCATTACCCGGCAGATTCCGGCGGGCGCAGAATTCACCGTGGAGGCGTGCAACAACGGCAACGACGATTCCCCCACGTGGGAGGACGTTACGCAGGCCGTCACCAGCGGGAGCAAGTTTTTCCTTTCCAACGACAGCAAGACGGCGGCGGAATGGGGATTCAATTTCCGAATCAAGGTGAAGCGGAACAGCGCAAGCGGGGATTGCTTCATTTCTTCCGTGGGAGGTAATTTTGAATGAGCGTACAGCACAAGGCGACCAGTATCAAGAACAAGCCGAAATCGGTTGAAGAACTGACCCGCGAAAACGAGCAGTTGCGGGAGAAAAACGAGAGCCTTTCGGGGCAGGTCACAGACCTGCAACTTGCCCTTTGCGACGTTTACGAAATGATCGAAGCGACCGTGTACGGCGCGGAGTAAAGGAGGGGTGAACATGGAGCGGGTCTATGCCGATCTGATTCAAAAGGGGCTGAAAACGATTGATGATGTCCCGGAGCGGTTGCGCGACAAGGTGCGCGAACTGCTGAAAACGGCTGAAAGCGGGGGCGGCAATGAGTAACGCGCTGTTCCTGCTTTTTGCATACATCTTTTGCCGAAAGGAGGTGGAAACGATGGCTGTTGTTTATGCAACCCTGATCGTCAAGGGCAAAAAGACCTTGGAGCAGGTCCCCGCACGGCTGAAAGCCGAGGTGGAAGATCTGCTGACCGCCCTTGAAATCACCCTTTAAGGGAGGCGGAAAGGCCCCCGGCGCGCAATCCGCGCCGGGGGCGATCTTCTACACGGAGGGAAACAGACGTGACATTGAACGACTTATTTTCCGGGGGTGGTGCCGTCGGCGTTCTGCTTGTCGCTTTGACCCTGATCGAGATTGCCCCCATTAAGATCAACCCGTGGTCAAAAATCGGAAAGGCAATCGGGAAGTGCGTCAACGGCGACGTGATCGAAAAGCTGGACGAAACCAGAAAAACCCTTGATGACCATATCAGGACAGACGACGCGCGAAATGCAGATATGCACCGGGCCGCAATCCTGCGGTTCAACAACGAACTGTTGCGGGATATTCCGCACACGCGGGAAGAGTTCATCGAAGCATTGAGCGAGATTGACAGTTACGAACGATACTGCGAGGAACACCCGGACTACAAGAACAACCGGGCGACGCACGCCGTCGCAAACATCAAACGCGTGTATGATGACAGGTTGGTCAAACACGACTTTTTGTGAAAGGCGGCGCGGAATATGCAATACCTGATCAGCATTGCCGCAGGGCTGGCGGGCGGGATTGCCGCCGTTCTGCTGTTCGGCAGACGGCGGAGCCGCCGCCGGACAGACAGCAAGAGCGACCGCCGAAAGATCGAGTTTTCAAAGCTGGTTCTTTCGGCGGTCCTTTTAACCTATTTTGCGGGGTTTGTCATCGGCGCGCGGGCCGTGGCCCTTGACCCGTCGCAACTTGGCGTTTTCCTCGCCTATGTGGGAACCCCGGCGGCAACGGCAATCGGCTTTTACAGTTGGAAAGCAAAGGCGGAAAACGTGGTGAAGATCAAGCAGGCAAACCCGACGGCGACGGAGGGAATGCCCGTAGACCTGAACAACATTCAGCCATAGCGGAGGAACACAAATGACACAGGAACAGAAAGCATTTATTGAGCGGGTGGGCGCGCTGGCCGCGGCGGATATGCAAAAAAGCGGCGTGCTTGCCTCGCTGACAATCGCGCAGGCGATTTTGGAAAGCGGCTGGGGAAAATCCGGCCTGACCGTCAAGGCAAACGCCCTGTTCGGCATCAAGGCGGGGACAAGCTGGAAAGGCCGGGTTTACAGCACGAAAACGCAAGAGTGTTACGACGGCGTGAACTTTACCACCGTGACGGCCCTTTTCCGGGCATACGACAGTTGGGAAGAGAGCGTGGAGGACCATTCGGCGTTGCTGACGGGCGCGGCCCGGTACAAAGCCGTTGTCGGGGAGCGGGACTATAAGACCGCTTGCCGGGCGATCAAGGCGGCGGGCTACGCCACGGACCCGAACTACACGGACAAGCTGATTCAGATTATCGAATCATACGGCCTGACGGCCTACGACGGCGCAGGACAGGCCGGAGCGGGCGGCGGGTCAAATATCACGGCTGGGGCGGAACGCCCCGCAGACGCGAAAGGAGAGGGCAAAATGAAAGCGTCTGAATTCATCAAGAAACTGCAAGACATCGTGGACCATTACAAGACACTGTACGTCATGGGCTGTTTCGGCGCGCCCCTGACCGGGGGCAACGTGTCCCGGTACTGCCAGAACCACAGCTACAACAAGCAGGCGGCGCGCACGGCCATGATCAAGGCCGCGGCGAATCAGAACCCGCCCGTTTTCGGCTTTGACTGCGTGTGCATGATCAAGGGCGTTTTGTGGGGCTGGAACGGCGACGCGTCCAAAACCTACGGCGGCGCGTCCTACGCATCCGGGGGCGTGCCGGACATCGGAGCCGACACCATGATTACGAAGTGTTCCGGCGTTTCCACCGATTTCAGCAAGATTGTTCCGGGGGAGGCTGTCTGGCTTTCGGGTCATATCGGCGTTTACATCGGCGGCGGAAAGGTGATCGAGTGTTCCCCGGCGTTCAAGAACTGCGTACAGGTGACGGCGTGCCTGAACATCGGCGCAATCTCCGGCATGAACGGGCGCAGGTGGACCAAACACGGTAAATTGCCGTATATCACCTACGACACCGCGGGCGCGGCCACAGGCGGCGCAGGAACGGCGCAGAAGCCTGGCGGGACCTCCGATACCTCCGGCGCGCTGGCGTTCGCCGTGGGCGACGTGGTGCGCTTTACGGGCAACGTGCATTACACCAACGCAAGCGCGGCCAGCGGGAAAGCGTGCAAGCCGGGCAAGGCGAAAGTCACCATGATTTCAAAGGGCGCAAAACACCCGTACCACCTTGTCAAAGAGAGCGGCGGCGGGTCCACGGTTTACGGCTGGGTCAACGCGGCGGACGTTCAGAGCGAGGCGGACGCGGCCATTGACAAGCTGGCGGGGCTGGGGGTCATCAACTCCCCGGACTACTGGAAGAACGCCGTTGCCGCCGGAACGGTGCAATACCTCGATCTTCTCTTTATCGGCGCGGCGGAGTACATCAAAAAGGCCGGGACGCGGTGCGCAACGCCGCAAGCGGGCGTTGACGCGCTGGCAAAAGCCGGGGTCATCAACTCACCGGACTATTGGTTGCAGAATTACGGAAAGTTGCAGAGCCTTGGAACTCTTCTTTGCGCGCTGGGCGGGTCCGTGTAATGTGAGAAAGGAGAAACAACAATGAGCATCATTCAATTTCTGGCCGCGAATTGGGACAGCGTTCTTGTGGTCCTCGCGTTCCTTGTGCTGGTTGTCGTGCTGATCAAGCGCGGACAAACAAAGATTCTGAAAAAGATTCTCTTCAACCTTGTCACGCAGGCGGAAAAGCAGTTCGGCGGCGGAACGGGGTCAATGAAGTTCGCCGCCGTCGCGGACTGGATTTACCAGAGAATCCCGGCGGTGCTGAAACTGCTGTTCACGGAAAAGGATATTGCGGACATGATCGAAGCCGTGTTGGAGGAAGCGAAAAAGGCGTGGGGGACCAACGAGAATTTGAAAGAGTACGTGGAAACCTCGCCCATTGTGGAAAACCTGCTTGCGCTGGGGATTGACCCGGACGCGGTGGAGGAACAGGGCGCGCCGGAAAACAACAACTAAAATTGTCCGATTCGGACAACACGAAGCCCGCCGGGGAATGACCCCCGGCGGGCTTTTTTTATGCGCTGACCGTGGACACGTCAAGCCGGAACGCGAGGTCAAGGACCTTTGCGCGGGTTGCGGCGTTGCGCTGAACGGCATCTTCCAACGTGGCACGAACCCCAGCGGGAGCGAGAGACAGGCCGTAGGCAATCAGGCGATCTTCCACCGCTTTCAGCGCGGCGCGGGCGGCGTTCAGTTCTTCTTCAAGCCCGGCGGAAGCAATGAGCGCGGCGCATTCGGCGTTTGCCTTTTCAAAGGCCGCGTCATCCTCCATGCAGTAAAGGAATTCGGGAACGGAGCCGTCGGGATTGACAATGCCGTTGTCGGCAATGAATTTCTTTTCGATGGCCTCTTGTCGGGATTCGACTTCCTGCACGCAGGCTTTGGCGACCATATAGGCCCGCTGGAACTTGTTTGCAGTTCTTTTCATGTTCATTCCCCTTTCTTGCGGCGGCAATAGACCGCGGCGGCGATAATCAGTTTCACAATGGCAACGACGATCAGGAAGATTCCGAGTTTTGCAAGCATGGTTGACAGTTCAGAAGAAAAAGTGTATTCTATGGGTGGGCGGTGAACCCGCCCATAGAATACGGGGTTTCGGCTTACGTGTGCTTATCAATCAGGAGTAACGCAAGCCCTACCAGAAAGTCCACGATTGCGGTTATTACGATGGTGCGAACATCGACCCGCGATTTCGTGGGCTTTTTCTTTTTCTTCTTCACCGTTTCACCCCCTTTCTGTTTATTATTATACTCACGTGAGTATGAAATGTCAAGAGGAAAACGAAAAAAATTCAAAAAAATTACGCCGCCGTGGGAGGTTCGGCGGCGCGGGGTCAATCGGTATTTTCAATCAGGCGCATCACACGCAAGGCGAGATCACGGGCGGGCGCGCCCTCCACGCTATCAGCATAACGGCCCAGCACACCAAGCAAGCGCGCCTTGTACGCGTCAACCTCCGTCGGTATCTTTACGCCGTAGCGGGTTTCGTAGCAGTCGCGGCAGAGGTAAGGCGCGTTTGCGGTGATCGCCCCGTTGCTTTCGTCGGTGTACTGATACGCCCGGCAACTGCAAAGGGGCTTTCCACAGGATTCACAATGCCCGGAGAACTTGCGGGAGCGGGTGCGGGCCGTCCGGGTCATGCGGTGGGGCTTATTCGCCACAGAGACGCCGCCTCCCCTCTTCATCAAGAAGCGCGTCAAGCTGTTCACAGGTGACGACGCGGGCAGATGGATATTTGCAGACGTTCCGATAATACCGGGCCGTTTTAACGGCGAGGTCATAATCTGCGCTTGTCACCGCGGAAATGTGGCCCGCAGAATCGAAAGCAACAGCGGCATAACAAACAGAATCGTTCATCGGGAAACCTCCATAGATTAGATTTTGATTTCGGAACAAGGGGCGGCGGTTTGCGCCGCCCCTTGTTGGTTTATCCGGCCACGAACACGCCCAGCGGAGAGCCACCCGCAGACCGCCACCCGCGGCGGTGAATGTCGGAGAGGAGGACCCGTTCGGGACGGTCCGGGCGGCTGTCCCAGCGAATCAGGGCAAACACGCCGCCGCGGAAGAAACGACCGTCGGGGACATCCTCGAAGCCGATCACCGTTCCGCCCTCCACGGGATAGCAGGAACCGCAGACGCATTCGACGCGCTGGCCGATCATCACAATCACAGTTCCGTTGTCGGCGGGCTGGGAAATGGTGATCACGTTGGCGGGGGCCGCGTCCGCTACCGGAGCTGGGGCGGCAGGCTTTTCCACGGCGGGGGCCTCTTCCACCTGAACCTCGCGTTCAGCGCGGAACGTGGGAGCCATAGAATAGCGGTCCGGCTGGATATATTCGCCGGAATCATCGAAGCGAATCTTGGAACGGCGGGATTCGCCCATATACTCATAAGAAACGGTTTTTGCGGTCCGCCCGGTGATCTTGATGGAGAAAACGCACTCGCTGTCACAAATGCTACGCGTGAAGTATTCCTTGCCAATCTCAAACTTGTTCATGTGATTACCTCCCATATATGAAACCAGAAGTTGAAGTGTTGTCGTTACCGTGTCGGCCCCCTTTTCGTGTCGGCCCGTAAGGTTGGCCCCCGCCGTATTCTTTACGCCCCGGCGGGTGGGCGGCTTGCGCTTCCCTCTTTCTGTCTCTTATTATACTCACGTGAGTATGAAAAAGCAAGATGGGAAGTTGCACAAAAATACTCACGTGAGATTGTATAGATTTTCATACTTGCGTGAGTATTTGAAAAATGATATAATCAACGCAGAAAGGAGGCGGAACACATGGAAAAGAAAAAGTATGCGTGCAACACGCGGGCGAAGAACAAGTGGAACGCCGAAAATTACGACCGCCTTTACCCCTATGTGAAGATCGGGAAAAAGGCGGTCTACCAAAAAGCGGTAGAAGCTGGCGGATTTGAAAGCCTGAACGACCTGATCGAGACGGCGACGGACAGAATCGCGGCGGAGGTTTTGGGGCTGACCACAGAGCAATACGCGGCGGAAGTGCAGGCCGCGGCGGAGAAAGCAAAAAAAGAAAGATGAATGAGCATAGAAAACGGCGGGCGTTGAATCATGCCCGCCGTTTTTTCTTACCCGTTCAACGCCGCGTGCTGGTAAAAGTCGTCGCAGATCACGGGAATGTTGTTGTAATCGAAGTTGTCGAAGTTGATCTTGCCGATGGTGTCTTTGTAGAACGTCGCTTTCATCACGGTTTCGGTGGACGTGTTTCCGTAAGCGTCCACGAGCGGGAAAGACCAGAAAAGCGTTACGCGCCCGATGTCGTCGCGGGATTGCAGGGATTCCAGAATGTCGGCGGCCTGCAACAGCATTCCTTTCCGAACCATATTCGAGGTTAAATTATCTTTCCCGGAAAGATAGATGTCCACAAAGGAGCCGTCCGAACTTTCCCCGACGCTGGCCGCGTCGTAAATACTGACATCTTCTTTTTCGGCATTGGCCGCGGTGATCGCGTCGTCAACTGCCTGTTCCAGCGTGGCCGGAGTTTCCGGCGCGGCGGGGTCATCCGTGGGCGCGGGTTCTACGGGAGCCGGGGCGGGGTTCGGGTAAAGTTCCTCCCCGTTGTATTCCACGCGGTCAACCACGCCGTCGGTGTAATAGACATCGTACACGTAAAGCCCGGCGGAAACCTGACAATGCCCGTCGTCGCCCGCCTTTCTGGTGACATTTGTTACTTTTGCTTCCATGCCGCAGGACACAAGGACGATGAATACTTCATCGGCCTGTTCCGGCGTGATCGCCATACCGGAAGAAAGCGCGCCTTGCGAATCGGCGTAAAAGTCGTACTGTTCGGACAATTCGGCGTGCTTGGGTGTGTCGTAGTCCGCAAGACAGCCGGAGAGGGACAGCGCAAGGCAGACGGCGAGAAGCAGGGAAATCAATCTTTTCATGTGTGGTCCTCCATTCCGCCGCCCGGAGTGCCGGGCGGTTCGTGTTTTACGGCTGAATCCGTTGAATTTTTTGGATTCTGACCTTTAACACAATTATCAATGGGGCGCGTGTTAAAGTCAAGAAAAATGCGAAACTTTAACACACGGAGGGAAACACTGATGAAGATTTATGACTACAAGGGGCGGAAGAATCTTTGCGGAAACCGCGTAAAAGAGGCACGCGCCCGGCTGAAAATCACACAAGAGGACCTTGCCGCACGGTTGCAGGTGGAGGGAATCACGATGGAGCGGGACAGCGTGAGCAGAATAGAAATCGGAACGCGGTTCGTGACTGATTATGAACTTGTCGTTCTCGCAAGGGTCCTGAACGTGTCTTTGGAATGGCTTACAGAGCAGGACGAAAAATAATTACTTGCGTGAGTATGAAGCGCATGTTATAATATCCCACAGCGGCGGAGGAAACCCCGCAGGAACAAGGGAGAACAAAAGGACCCGCCCGGCTGGGGCGGGTCCTTTGCTTTACGGAGGGTATCGCATGGGACACGTATTCAGTCACCTGTCAAAGATGGACCGATATAAAATCGAAGCGTTGCTGAACAAGGGGATTTCAAAGCAGGAAATCGCGGACGAATTACATGTGCATGTAAGCACGATTTACCGGGAGATCAAGCGCGCCCGCTGGCAGTATTTGGACGGTGATACATGGATTACAGAAGATCGCTATAACCCGGACGGGGCGGAAAAGCGATACCGCGAAAACCTCGCCGCAAAAGGCGCGCCGCTGAAAATTGGGAAAGACTTTGAACTTGCGGAATACATAGAACAAAAGATTATCGAGGAAGATCGTTCGCCCGCCGCGGCCCTTGCCGAAATCAAGTTGGAGGGACGGACGTTCAAAACCTCGATTTGCGTAAGCACGCTTTACAGTTACATTACAAAGGGCGTTTTCCTGTCCCTTACCAATAACAATTTGCCGGAGAAATCGAAGCGGAAGCGGGAGTACAAGAAAGTTGAAAAGACCGGAAAGCGTGCGTCGTATGGGAAAAATATTGAAAAACGCCCGGACGAAGTGGACCAGAGAAGCACTTTCGGACATTGGGAGGGCGACACGGTTTACAGTAAAAAAGACGGGTCAAAAGCCCTGTTTGTGCTGACAGAGCGTTTGACCCGATGGGAAATCATTACAAGAATTAAAGACCGGACGGCGGCAAGCGTTGTAAAGGCAATGGACCGCATAGAACGGAAATTCGGCGCGGACCTTTTCGCAAAGGCATTCAAGACAATCACATTCGACAACGGGGGCGAGTTCTCCGACGTGAAGCGGCTGGAACGGTCCGCGGTGCGAAAGGGAAAGCAGAGGACAGCGGCTTACTACTGTCACCCGTATTCATCGTATGAACGCGGGTCAAATGAGTGCCAGAACAAAATGATTCGCCGGAAGTTTCCGAAAGGAACTGATTTCGGAAAAGTGTCCACGGCGGAGATCGAGGCGGCGGAAGCGTGGATGAACAATTATCCGCGTGAAATATTGGGATGGAAAACGGCTGAAATCTGCTTCCGGGAGCAGATCGCCGCCCTCGCCTGATGTCCTAAAAATAAATTTTTATATTTTTTTCGCATTTACTATTGACATTTCCGCTAAGTTTTTTGCATGTTCGTAGCCCAGACGGCCCAGGCCGACAGAGCCGATTTTAACAGATTCCATATAGCACCTTCTCTCTGGGGTTTTCAATTTTACAGTATAGTCTAATCCCCCCAAAAATACAAGCGGGACCTGCCTTGAAAGCTGGATACTGCCAAAGAACTTGAACAGCGGCACGGCTCTTGAGAGCCGTGCCGCTGTTTTGCGGGAAAGTGGTCCCTGGGGATCAGTCCACCTCCCGCAGCCGTTCCACGATGGTGGCCTTGGAGACGGAGCGGTACACCGCCAGGGGAACCAGGACGCCCAGCAGGGCGAACACCGGGGCCACGATCAGGAACGGGGTCAGCGTCAGGCGGTAGGTGAAGAACCAGAACATGCTCCCCACCGCCTTGAAGGCCACCGGGCCGAAAATCAGGGTCAGCACCAGGGAGATCCCCGCCGCCCCCAGGGCATAGAGCAGCCCTTCATACACCAGCATGGTCTTGAGCTGCTTGCCGGTCATGCCGATGGACTGGAGCACGGCGAACTCCCGCTTGCGGGCGATGATGCCGGTGAGGATGGCGTTGAAGAAGTTCAGCACGCCCACCAGCCCCACGATGAAACTGAGGGCCCCGCCGCACAGCTGGAACATGGAGCGCATCCCCTCGAACTCCGATGCGTAGAGCGCCTTGCTCTCATAGTCGAACTGGGGATTCACGTTCTCCGTGTAGTCTGCCAGGAACTTCTCCATGGCGCCGTTGGCCTCGTCGGTGGTATCAAAGGCGTAGTACATCACGCTGTCTGTGCCGCTGTCCTGCATGAAGGTCTGGTCATTCAGGATGAACTCGTCCGCGCCGTAGTAGCGGTAGCTGAGAGAGATGGGCACGGCAACCAGGGCGGCTACTTCGTATTCCACATCCCGGTATTTCACCGGCTGCGCCACATAGTTGGCACTGGCGGGCACGTCCTCCGGGCTGGCGTAGGCGATGCCGGTGTCCGGATCTACATACTCCGTCTCCTCCACGTACCGGACGGTGACGATGTCCCCCAGCCGGGCCCAGTGGGAGTCCATCTCCGGATTGCCGTAATCATCATCGCTGTACACAGCGGCCACATACCGCCCGCCGTCCTCATAGAGCTTGGACAGGTCTCCCTCCAGTACCGTCAGGTGGTCCAATGCAAAATCGCTCATGCCGGAGAGCTGGATCCGGTCGGCCAGCAGGCCCTCTTCGTTCCGCCCGGTCAGGCGGATCAGATTGTCCATCTGCTCCTGAGTATAGAAGTGCTCCTTGTTCTGCCGGAACCAGTCCTCGGTAACGTACTCCAGGGCACCGAACGTCTTGCCGTAGATCACGCCGCCGTCGGTAATGCCGCCCTGGGCATTGATCTCGTCAATGACGGACTGAGGGATGCCCATATCCGTGTTGAAGATGTCCCCGCCGGTCTGGAACTGGCCGGCGTCCGCCACGATGAAGTCGCTGGATGCGAAATGAGACACGTACTTGTCCATGTCGAAGCCGTTGGTGAAGTTCACCGTCACTGTCAGCAGTACCACCGCCAGAGACAGGGACGTGACGGTGACGGCGGTCTTGCCCCGGCTGCGGCCCAGGTTGGCCCAGGCCATGGACAGCAGGGACACGCCCCTGCGGCCTTTTTTCGTCTTGCGCTTGATGCCGCCGCCTTCGGTGTAGCGCACCGCCTCGATGGGAGAGACCTTGCCGGCGATGCGGCCGGGCTTCCGGCAGGAGAGCAGCACCGTCACCAGAGAGAACAGCGCCGCGCCGATGAAGATCACCGGGCTCGCGGAGGTCATGGGCACCACGCCGTTCAGCTGTGACACAATGGCCGGCGTCAGCTGGCCGCCGATCAACCAACCCAGCACCAGCCCCAGGGGGATGCCCGCCAGGGACAACGTCAGCGCCTGCTGGCGGATGATCCGCCGCAGCTGCCGGGGCGTGGTGCCGATG
Organism: Flintibacter sp.; assembly: GCF_046973065.1. Lineage (NCBI taxonomy): Bacteria > Bacillati > Bacillota > Clostridia > Eubacteriales > Flintibacter > Flintibacter sp. The sequence continues at coordinate 103,618 of NZ_JBKVXZ010000005.1, forward strand.
GTCTTCAGCAGGCCATAGAACCGGATATCGTTGGTGACGGAGATCTGGAACACGTTGTAGATGATGAGATAGCCGGTGAAGATGATGAGCAGCAGCATGGCGGCCACAGCAATCACCACAGAGGGGTCCAGATTGTCGCTGAGCTGGGCGCCGGTATAGCCCCAGTTGACGCCGGTGTGGATATAATCCGGCGCTCCGGCGCTCTGATCCTGATAGCCGTGACTTTCCAGAATTTGAGCGATATCGTTCGCAATGTGGCGGGAACCGCTTTTCAGCATCACATCCAGGTTTAAGGAACCGGTCATGCCATCCTCTCCGGGCGGGACGGTTCCCACCTCGTCCAGAATGGCGTCCGCCCGGCTCTCCGGAATCAGGATGTGGTTGGCCACAATTGCCTCGTCATACTCCCACCAGCCGCAGAGGGTAAAGGTCTGGGTGGTGGTATGGCCGTCCACGTCAAAGGAGATGGTGAACCTGGCGCCGATCTCCGGCTCCACCCCCAACAGCTCCAGCACGTGGGTGTCGGTAGCGGCCTCGTCGGTGCCCTCCTGGGGCAGACGGCCCTCCACCGGGTCGCAGTACATCCAGTGGGCTTCATTGGCGTCGGCGTAGCTGACCTCCACGTGGGATTTGTTGAACGGCACCTCCGTGGGCATTCCGATAAACCGCCGCATTCCCCACTGGTCGATGAGGGGGTCATCCTTCAGATCGTTAAACTGTTCCTCCGTCAGGTACTTGAAGCCGCCGTGGGAGAAGCCGCCCACCTGACGGAAGTTGGACTGCTGGAACCCGTCGTTGATGGACATGGCGATGGTGAAGAGGGACGTGAACAGCACCGTGGTCAGGGCGATGGCGAGAACGGCGATGAGGTTGCGGGTCCTGGCCGCCTTCATGGACCGCCAGCCCAGACGGCGGATGGTCTTGCCGTTGGATACCTTCATCATGGCGCTCACCCCCGCACCACGATCCGCCCGTCCTCGATGCGGATGATCCGGTCCGCCATCTGGGCCAGCTCCTCGTTGTGGGTGATCATGACGATGGTCTGGCTGAACTTCTGGGCAGTGACCTTCAGAAGTCCCATCACGTCCAGGCTGGTGGCGGAGTCCAGGTTGCCGGTGGGCTCATCCGCCAGGATGATGGCGGGCTTGGCCGCCAGAGCCCGGGCGATGGCCACCCGCTGCTGCTGGCCGCCGGAGAGGTTGTTGGGCAGGTTTTGGAGCTTTGCCTCCAGCCCCAGCGTCTCAATGATCCGTTCCACATAGGCTTTGTCCGGCGCGTTGCCGTCCAGCTGGATGGGCAGGACGATGTTCTCATACACGTTCAGCACCGGCACCAGGTTGTAGTTCTGGAACACAAAGCCGATCTTCCGCCGCCGGAAGATGGTCAGTTCCTCATCGCGCATGGCAGAGAGTTCTTTGCCGTCCACCGTGACGGTGCCGCCGGTGGGGCGGTCCAGCCCGCCCAGCATGTGGAGCAGGGTGGACTTGCCGGAGCCGGAGGTGCCCACCACCGCCACGAATTCGCCCTTTTCCACGGTCAGATCGACCCCGTCCAGGGCCCGGACCTCCGTATCGCCGGAGCCATATACCTTCCGCAGATCCTTTGTTTCCAAGATCGTCATTGTTCATTCCTCCAAGGAAAAGTCTGTATTGCCTTTCGACAATACAGACTGTACCAAAGAAATCTTTCCACATTCTTTCTGAAATCTAACAGTTCTGAAAGATTTGGGATATTCAGGCCGGAACGCGCCGCCTTCTACGTCCTCTCCTCCGCCCTCGGCAGGAACAGGGAGAAGGTGCTCCCCTCCCCGGGGCGGCTGCTGACCTTCAGGTATCCGCCCTGACCGGCGGCGATCTGGCGGGCCAGATACAAGCCGATTCCCACGCCCTCCGCCTCGCTGGCGGAGGGGGAGCGGTAGAACCGCTGGAAGATCCTGGCCTGCTCGGACTCCGGGATGCCGGGGCCGGTGTCCGCCACGTCTACGCGGCAGAACAGCTCATACCCCACGGCCCGGAGAGTGACGGCGCCGCCTGCCGGGGTGTATTTCACCGCGTTGTCCACCAGATTATACAGGGCCTCCGCCGTCCACTTGGGGTCGAACCGGGCGGTCAGGTCCGTGGGCTCTACCGTCAGGGTGATCGCTTTGGCCTCCGCTCCGGGAGCGGCCTGGGCCGAGGCGGCATCCAACAGCTGTTGGATGCCATGACGCTTGGGCGTCATGGCAAGGACGCCGCTCTCCAGCCGGGAGGTTTTGACCAGCGCGTCGATGAGGAACCGCAGCTTCTCCGCCTGATGCTCCAGAGCGGAGGCATACTCCCGGCTCTCCGGCGGCAGGTCCTGCTCCCCCAGCAGCTGGGCATACAGCAGGAGGTTGGCGATGGGAGTCTTGGTCTGGTGGGAGATGTCCCCGATCAGGGTCTTGATGGAGTCCTTCTCCTCCGCCAGATTTTTGGCCGATACGGCGGATGCGGAGAGATAGTGGGCCATCCGGGTCTCCAGGGCGGAGAGGCGGCTCTCGTCATAGAGGGACTCCCGGAACTCGCCCCGGATGGCGTCATCCAGCATCTTGCCCAGAGTGTCCAGCATCCGGCGGGTCCGCAGGCGGGTCCAGACGGCGAATCCTGCCGCTGCCAGCAGGGCCGGAACCGCCAGGGCCAGCAGGGTGTATTCCACTGTCATGTCAGTTCACCGCCCATGTGTAGCCCAGGCCGTACACGGTCTTGATATAGCGGGGCTTGGACGGCATGTCTTCCAGCTTGTCCCGCAGCCGCTTCACTGTGACGGAGAGGGCGTTTTCGTCCACATACTCCGCCCCGTCCGTCCAGATCCGGTCCACCAGGGCGGCCCGGGTAAGGGTTTGGCCCCGGTGCTCCACCAGCAGCCGCAGCAGCTTCTGTTCCGTCTTGCTGAGCTCCACCGGAACGCCGTTCCGGGAGAACTCCATCCGGCCGAAATCGAAGGTGAAGCCGTCCAGCTGCACCCGTTCCGCCTGGGGGGCGGCGGTCCGGCGCAGCTGAGTATTCACCCTGGCCCGCAGCACCGCCAGAGAGAAGGGCTTGGTGATATAGTCATCCGCCCCCAGCTCCAGACCTGCCACGATGTCTGTCTCCAGGTCATTGGCAGTCAACAGGATTACGGGAACCTCACTCTCCCGCCGGAGGGCACGGAGGAGGTCCAGTCCATTGCCGTCAGGCAGGTTGATGTCCAGGATCAGCAGGTCGAAGCTCCGGCGGGAGAGCAGCTCCCCGGCATCCGCCAGGGACCGGCAGAGCTGGGGGCGGAGCTCCGGCGCCTGGAGGGCCAGGCGGATACCCTCGCCCAGAGTCGGGTCATCCTCCACGATCAGCAGGTCTTTCATCGGGGAACCTCCTTGGGATCAAACTGCGCCCAGTATACCACGGGCGGCCGCCGCCGTCCAGAGCGGGCAGAAGAAACGCACGGCGGACAGACCGCCGTGCGTGGGTCGCGGGATCGCGGGTCACAGGGTCAGGGAGGGGGCGGCATAGGTCCGGGCCGCCAGTTCCTGGTCCAGCATATAGAGCCCCTTGGGGTCCGAGCCGAACAGCTCCATCTTCTTGATGAGATCGGTGGCGTTGGTCTCCTCCTCACCCTGCTCCTTCACGAACCAGTCCAAAAACTGCATGGTGCGGAAATCCCTGGCCTCGTACGCGGCTTCATAGATGGCGTGGATCAGGGAGGTGACATACTGCTCGTGGGCGAGACCGGCCTTCAGGGGGTCCATGTTGGCTTTCAGCTCCGCATCCGGTTTGGCGACGGCCTCCAGCGTTACGGGCACGTCGTTGTTCTGGAGATACTGGAGCATCAGCATGGCGTGGTCCCGCTCCTCCTGGGCCTGGACCTTGTACCAGTTGGCAAAACCGGCAAGGCCCTGCTCCACATAGAAATTGGAGAACTGGAGATACAGATACGCAGAGTAGAATTCCTTGTTCACCTGATCGTTCAACAGCTGGGATACTTTTTCGTTCAGCATTGTATGCGCTTCCTTTCTGCAGCGGACGAAACGTCCTTGTTTGTTCTATCTAACCATTATATCACGGACTGCAGAAAATGCAACGGCAGCCGGGAAAAAAGCGGTGGACGGGCGGGAGGCACTGTGCTACAATGGGCATGCTGCAAAGTCCCTTTTTGGGAAAACTTTAACGGGAACCAAACGGCAGGGGCCGCCTTTTTACAGACCGGCGGGCCCATCCGTGTTATCATGGTCCTGCTGTCCACGGGCGGCTTCTGATAAAACGGAAAGAGGGATCGCTGTGTTCATGCGCAGAAAAAACCACATGGCGCCGGCGCGGATCATCCTGATCGGCTTTGCGCTGCTGATTTTGGCGGGAGCACTACTGCTGACCCTGCCCATCTCCACCCGGGACGGGCAGGGCGCCGCCTTTTTCGACGCGCTGTTCACCGCCACCTCCGCCACCTGCGTGACAGGACTGGTGGTCCAGGACACGGCGCTGTACTGGTCCGGCTTCGGCCAGGCGGTGATCCTCATGCTGATTCAGATTGGCGGCATGGGTGTGGTGACTGCGGCGGCGGCCATCTCCATGCTGGCCGGGCGGCGGATCGGGCTGAAGGAGCGGTGGGTGATGCAGGAGTCCATCTCCGCACCCCAGGTGGGGGGCATCGTTCGCCGGACCCGCTTCATTCTGGCGGTGACGCTGGTCCTGGAGGGGACGGGGACGTTGCTGCTGGCTCTGCGGTTCTGCCCGGAGATGGGGCTGTTCCGGGGACTCTGGTACGCGGTGTTTCATGCGGTGTCCTCCTTCTGCAACGCCGGGTTCGACCTGATGGGGGCGGCGGGCACGCCCTTCGTCTCCCTGACCGGCTATGCGGGGGACCCACTGGTGAATTTCACCGTGATGGGGCTGATTGTCCTGGGCGGCATCGGATTCCTCACCTGGGGAGACGTGCGGGAGCACAAGTGGCACCTGCGGGCCTACTGCCTTCAGAGCAAGCTGGTGCTGGCGGTGACTGCGGCACTGATCCTGCTGCCGGCGCTGTTCTTCCTGCTCTATGAGCTCCGGCTGCCCCAGTGGCAGACGCTGACCCTGGGGGAGAAGGTCCAGGGGGCGCTGTTTCAGGCGGTCACCCCCCGGACCGCGGGGTACAACACCCTGGACCTCTCCCAGCTGAGCGAGCCCTCCCGGCTGCTGATTACGCTGCTGATGCTGGTGGGTGGCTCCCCCGGCTCCACAGCCGGCGGATTCAAGGTCACCACTCTGGCGGTATTTGTGCTGGCGGCCCGGGCGGTGTTCCGCCGGCGGGCGGATCTCCAGTGCTTCGGCCGCCGCCTCCCCACGGAGACACTGCGCAGCGCCGCCGCAGTCCTTATGATGTATCTGGGGCTGTTTCTGCTGGGCGGTATGGCCATCTGCTGCGTGGAGGACATCTCCCTGGAGGCGGCGCTGTTTGAAACCGCCTCCGCCCTCGGGACCGTGGGGCTGACGCTGGGGGTGACCCCGGGATTGGGCGGCGTCTCCCGGTTGATTCTGATCTTTTTGATGTACTTTGGCCGCGTGGGCGGCCTGACGCTGATCTACGCCGTCCTGCCGGACAGCGGCGCCGCCCCGGCGCAGCTGCCCCAGGAGCGGGTCACTGTGGGCTGAGCGGTACGCTTGAGAAAGGACGTGTGAGGATGAAATCGGTACTGCTGATCGGATTGGGCCGCTTCGGGCGGCACATGGCCGCCAAGCTTCAGGAGCTGCACCACGAGGTGCTGGCGGTGGACAAAAACGAGGAGCGGGTCAACGACGCGCTGGACCTGGTGACCCACGCGCAGATCGGGGACAGCACCAGCGAGGCGTTCATCGCCTCCCTGGGGGTGCGGAACTTTGACCTGTGCGTGGTGGCTATTGGTGACGACTTCCAGAGCTCTTTGGAGACCACGGCCCTGCTGAAGGAGCAGGGGGCGCGCTTCGTCCTGTCCAGGGCGGCACGGGATGTCCACGCCAAATTTCTGCTGCGCAACGGCGCGGATGACGTGGTTTATCCGGAGCGGGAGACCGCCAGCTGGGCGGCAGTGCGGTACAGCTCCGACCACATCTTCGACTACATCCAGCTGACACCGGACCACGCCATTTATGAAACGGCCGTGCCGCCGGCCTGGGTGGGCAAGACTATCGGCCAGCTGGGGGTGCGCCAGCGGCACAATATCAACATTCTGGCGGCCAAACGGGGGGAGGAGCTCATTCCCATTCCAGGCGGCGACTACTGCTTCCGGGAGGGGGAGACGATGCTGGTTCTGGGCGCGGACCGGGATGTACAGAAGTTCCTGCACTTTTGACGCAGCTGGGCGGAGCCGTCTGTTGGCGGCTCTGCCTTTTTCACGCCGGGACGGAAAAGGCCGGTTTGCATTCCCTGTCGGGTCTGGTATAATGGATGTATCACGCAAGAAAAGAGCGGAGGCGAAGGCATGGCGGAGATCCTGGTGGTGGATGACGAAGCGGCGATTGCGGATCTGGTGGAGGTCTGCCTGAAAAATGAGGGCTACACAGTGTACAAGTGCGGCAGCGGGGAGACGGCGCTGACCTGCGTGGCGCGGCAGCATTTGGACCTGGCCATTCTGGACGTGATGCTCCCGGACCTGGACGGCTTTACCCTGTGCCAGAAGATCCGGGAGGAACACCTCTTTCCCATCCTCATGCTCACCGCCCGGGTGGAGGACATGGACAAGATCATGGGCCTGACCCTGGGGGCGGACGACTACATTACCAAGCCCTTTAATCCGCTGGAGCTGGTGGCCCGGGTGAAGACCCAGCTGCGGCGCTATACCCGGTACAACACCGGCGAGGCGGCGGAACCCAGGGAGACCGCGGAGCATGACTTCCGGGGGCTGCAGATCTCCAGGACCACGCATAAGTGCGTTCTCTTCGGCGAGGAGCTGGCGCTGACGCCGCTGGAGTTTGCCATTCTCTGGTATCTCTGCGAGCACCGGGGACAGGTGGTGCCCAGTGAGGAGCTGTTTGAGGCGGTGTGGGGCGAGAAGTACATGGACAGCAACAACACGGTCATGAGCCACATCGCCCGCCTGCGGGAGAAGATGCACGAGCCAAGCCGGAAGCCGAAGTTCATCAAGACGGTCTGGGGGGTGGGGTATACCATTGAATAAGAGAAGAGAACGGCCCCCGCTGTCGGACCGGGGCCGCCGCCGGGCCCTGCGGACCTGGGGATTCTATCTGCTGGCACTGACGGCCTGGGTGACGGTGGTGCTGGCGGCGGTCTTCCTGGGGTATCTGGTATGCAGCGCCTTTACGTGGTATGCGTGGGATCCGCTCTACCAGTTCCTCAACTGGGTACGGGATTACATCGTCTTTGTGTGTATGCTGGTCATCCTGCTGGGCTGGGTGGCTATCAGCTATTCCTTCATTGCCCGCCCCATGCGGCTGGTGGACACGCTGGCCGCGGCGGCAGAGCAGCTGGCCCAGCCGGGAGAGGAGCCCATTGAGCTGCCGGAGCCCATGGAGGACCTGGAGGGGCAGCTGAACGCCGTCCGGGAACGGGCCCTGCGGGACGCCCGGGCTGCCCGGGAGGCAGAGCAGCGGAAAAACGATCTGGTGGTCTATCTGGCCCATGATTTGAAGACGCCGCTCACCAGCGTCATCGGCTACCTTACGCTGCTACGGGACGAGCCGCAGCTCTCCCCGGAGCTGCGGAGCCGGTATACCGGCATCGCCCTGGAGAAGGCGGAGCGGCTGGAGGACCTCATCAATGAGTTCTTTGACATCACCCGCTTCAGCCTGACCCATCTGGAGCTGGAGAAGCAGCCTACGGACCTGACCCGGATGCTGGAGCAGGTGGCCAGTGAGTTTGCCCCCCAGTTCGCGGAAAAGGACCTGCGGTGTGAACTGGAGCTGCCGCCCCGTCTGGCATACGACTGCGACCCGGACAAGCTGGCCCGGGTGTTCGATAACCTGCTGCGCAACGCCTTCCATTACAGCTTCCCGGGGTCCACAGTCCGGATCATCGGACAGCAGGAGGCGGATACCGTGGTCCTGACGTTTACCAACGAGGGGCGGACCATTCCGGCGGAGAAGCTGGAGCGCATCTTCGACCAGTTCTTCCGGCTGGACAGCTCCCGCGCCACCCGCACGGGCGGCGCGGGCCTTGGCTTGGCCATAGCCAAGGAAATCATTGCCCTCCACGGCGGGACGATCCGGGCTGCCAGCGCGGACAACCGGATCACCTTTACCGTCCGCCTGCCCCTGCAGGGGGCCGCCGCAAGAAATTCGTAAGATTTCCGCAGGAAAATCACAGGAGGTTTGCAGGAACGTCCACAGATCTGCGGGAAGCGAATCTGATACGATCTTTCCATCAGGAAAGGCGCTGGGCGCCGGAAAGGACATGAGATGGAAAGATTGCGGATATTGGTGCTGTTCGGCGGATGCTCTTCAGAGCATGAGGTGTCGCTGCAGTCCGCCCACGGCGTGCTGACGCACATGGACCCGGAGCGGTACTGCCCCATCCCGGTAGGGATCACCCGGGAGGGGGCGTGGTATGTTTACACAGGGCCGCTGGATGCCATTCCCGGTGGAAGATGGCAGCGGGAGGCGGCGTGCGTGCCCTGCACTCTGCGGCTGGACCGGGGGAACCGGGCCCTGGTGCTGTTGGACGGCTCCGGCCGGGAAGTGGCTTTTGACTTGGCCTTCCCGGTCCTCCACGGCAGGAACGGTGAGGACGGCACGGTTCAGGGGGCGCTGGAATTGGCCGGTGTGCCCCTGATAGGCTGTGGGACGCTGTCCAGCGCCCTGTGTATGGACAAGGACCGAGCCCACAAGCTGGCGGCCCTGGCGGGAGTACGGGTGCCCCGGAGCCGTCTGTTCCCGGAGGACTGTGCCTTTGAGGAGCTCCGGACGGCAGCCGAAACACTGGGCTGGCCGCTGTTTGTCAAGCCGGTGCGGGCGGGTTCTTCCTTCGGCGTGAGCCGGGTGGAGGAGCCGGCACAGCTGGCTCCGGCGGTGGAGGCGGCCTTCCGCCACGACGGCGAGATTTTGCTGGAGGAGGCCATTCCCGGCTTTGAGGTGGGCTGTGCGGTGCTGGGGAACCGGGAGCTCACCGTCGGGGCGGTGGATGAGGTGGAGCTGTCCCGGGGCTTCTTCAACTATACGGAGAAATACACCCTCCAGACATCGGCCATCCACTGCCCCGCCCGGATCGCCCCGCAAAAGGCAGCGGAGATCCGGGAGACGGCGAAGGTCCTCTACCGGGCACTGGGCTGCCGGGGATTTGCCAGGGTGGACCTGTTCCTCACCCCCTGGGGGGAGATTGTGTTCAACGAGGTGAACACGATCCCGGGCTTCACGCCCCACAGCCGCTATCCTGCCATGATGCGTGCCGCCGGCATCCCCTTCCGGGAGCTGGTGAGCCGCCTGATCCAGCTGGGGGCCGAGCTATGAGGGCGGCGCGGTACAGCCGGCGGCAGATGCGCTCCGGGCCGCTGGTGCTGGTGAACCGTCAGCATCCCCTGGCGGAGGAGCCGCGGCAGCTGCTGACAGCAGCGGACGAGCGGTATCCCAATATCCTGCTGGAGCGGCAGGCCGCCCGGCTGCTGGCCGCCTGCATCCAGGCAGCAGGCGGGGCGCGGGAGATCGTGCCGGTCTCCGGCTGGCGCAGTCAGGCGGAGCAGCAGGCCATTTGG